>CALWYR010000117.1 GCA_944385805.1 uncultured Oscillospiraceae bacterium | reverse complement strand
GTCAACAGCCTCATGCGCCGCATCGTCGAGCTCGGCCTCATCGCCATTGTGGTTATATTCCAGCCGGAGATACGCCGGCTGCTCGAGCGCATGGGTTCCGGCAAGTTCGCTTACTTTTTCGGCGCGCCCGGCGTCCCGGCGACGATGGAGTCGGTGATAAACCAGACCGTCCTCGCCTGCGCGAGCATGTCCGAGTCGCGCACCGGGGCGCTGATAGTCTTCGAGCGCATGAGCTCGCTCAACGACCCCATCGCCACAGGCACCATCGTCAACGCCGACGTCTCCAGTGAGCTGCTGCGCAACCTCTTTTTCGTCAACTCGCCGCTGCACGACGGCGCCGTGATAATCCGCGAGGGCAGGATAGCCGCCGCCGGCTGCATGCTCCCGCTCTCGAAGAACGCCTCGCTCAGCTCCGACCTCGGCATGCGCCACCGCGCCGGTATCGGCATGAGCGAGCACTCCGACGCCGTAGTCGCCATCGTCAGCGAGGAGACGGGCTCCATCTCCGTGGCCATGGACGGCATGCTCAAGCGCCACCTGACGCCGGAGACCTTCGGGAAAATTCTCCGCGCGGAGCTGATGCCGGAAACGGACGCGACCGCCAAGCGGCGCGGCGTCCTCGGACTTATAGACTCTCTGAAGAGCCTCAAGGTGAAGAAAAATGACAAAGAAGAAGGTAAGTAAGCTCTTCAACAACAACATATTCTGGGCCGTCATCTCCCTCGTCGCCGCCCTGGCGATCTGGTTGTACATGACCGCGACGCAGGAAGAGGAGATCGATGTCTCGCTCTCGGGCGTACAGGTCGTTTTCGCCGGCGAGGAGGATCTGCAGGCGACGCGCGGGCTCGTCATCACGGACGTGAGCACGCGCACCGTCGACGTCACTATCCGCGGCACGCGGCTCAACATAGGCAACCTCTCCTCCGCCGACGTCCAGGCGGTGATAGACGTCTCCCGCTTCACCTCCACGAGCAACAACACCCAGAGCTATAACCTCGTCTATCCAGACGGGGTGGACGCCTCGGCCGTGCGCGTAGTGCGCTCCTCGCCCTCGACGATAAGCTACCAGGTCACGCGCATGGACGACAAGATCGTGCCCGTTGAGGCGGCCTTCACCGGCTCGGTGGCCGAGGGCTACATGCTCGGCGACATCGAGTTTGAGCCGCAGAGCGTTACAATCAGCGGCCCGCAGAGCGTGCTGGAGACCATCGACCACGTCTACGCCGAGGTCGAGCTCATGGATCTGGACGCCACGCGCACGGTCGAAGCGCCCTACAGCCTGCGCGACGCCGACGGCAACGAGATAGACAAGGACGGGCTGGAGTTCGACTTCGACACCATCAGCGTAACTATCCCCATCAGTAAGATTAAGGAAGTGCCCATCTACGTGACCCTCATAGAGGGCGCGGGCGCGACGCGCGGCAACACCAGGCTCGACACAGGCGACATCCAAACCATCACCATCGCCGGGGACGCCGCCACCGTGGACAGCTACAACAGGATAGAGATTGGCCCCATCGACCTCACGGAGTTCGAGCTCACGCGCGAGTATGAGCTGCCCGTCGTCCTGCCCAACGACGTGGAGAACCTCTCCGGCATCGAGACCGTCACGGTGACGGCCGAGGTGACGGGCGTGGAGGTCAGGAGCTACACCATCAGCAACATCAGCTACACCGGCCTGCCCGAGGGCTATCAGGCCGAGCTCGTCACCCACTCGCTGACCGTGCGACTGCGCGGAAAAGCGGAGGACCTCGACAAGATAAGCTCAACCAACCTCAGCGCCGTGGCCGACCTCACTGACACCACAGCCACCGGCACAATGGATACCTCCCATGTGGAGATACGCGTGGACGGCGCGCTCAACGTCGGCGCGGTGGGACACTACCGGCTTACCTTTGATATCAGCAGATAGGAGACTGAATAATGACTCAATTTGCCATACTCAAGCGTGTGACCGCGCCCGACAGGGCCGAGGTCGAGGTCATGCGCGGCACAGCCTGCGGCGGCGACTGCGGCAGCTGCGAGGCCTGCCACTACACGAGCAAAATACGCGTAGAGGCCACCAACGAGATTGGCGCGCAGCCCGGCGACCGCGTTGAGATAGAGGCCACCACCTCGCGCATACTCGGCGCCGCCGTGCTGGTCTACGTCGTGCCCTTCGTGCTCTTCTTCATTGGCTACGCCATCGCCGCCGCCTTCTCGCTCGGCGAGGGACTGAGCATGGTTGTGAGCTTCGCCGCCTTCGCCGTGGGCATGCTCATTACCGTCCTTGTCGGCAGGAGGCAGAAGAAGAATCCCATAACCTACAACATTACCCGGGTCATAGGGCACGAGGCGGCGTGATATGATAAGGAGCATGACTGGTTACGGCTCCGCCAAGGGAGAGGCCGCGGGCCTCGCCCTCAGCGTGGAGCTCAAGAGTGTGAACAACCGCTATCTTGACGTCTCGGTCAAGCTGCCGCGCGCGCTGATGTTTGCCGAGGAGCCCGTCAAGGCCGCCGTCGGCCGCCATATCAGCCGCGGCAAGGTCGACGTCTTCATCACCGCCGACGCCTCCGCCTCCGACAGCGTGGAGGTGCGCGTAAACGAAGCGCTGCTGCGCGGCTACCTCGCTGCGCTGGAGAAGGTGCGCGACGAGCACGGCCTCGCCGACGACATCAGCGTTATGAACGTGTGCCGCCTGCCCGAGGTGCTCAGCACCGAACGGCGCGAGCTCGATACGGACGAGCTGCTCGGCGGATTGCTGGATATATTGGAGGAGGCCCTGGCGGGCTACGACGCCATGCGCGAGCGCGAAGGCGAGAAGCTGCGCGACGACGTGCTCGGCCGACTGGACGAGATAGGCCGCCTCACCGGCATTGTCGAGGAGCGCGCGACGCAGACCGTCGCCGAGTACCGCGCCCGCCTGGAGCAGAAGCTGCGCGAGACCCTCGCCGGCCTGCCGGTGGACGACGCGCGCGTGCTCACAGAGTGCGCCGTCTTCGCCGACCGCGTCGCCGTTGACGAGGAGACAGTGCGCCTGCGCAGCCACATCTCCCAGCTGCGCGGCATGGCCGGCGGCGTCTCGCCGATAGGGCGCAAGATGGACTTCCTCATCCAGGAGCTCAACCGCGAGAGCAACACCATCGGCTCCAAATGCCAGAACGCGGACATCGCCCGCGTGGTCGTCGACCTGAAGGCCGAGATAGAGAAGATACGCGAGCAGATACAGAATGTGGAGTGAGTAATGGCGCTGGTGAACATTGGCTTTGGCAGCTTTGTGGAGTCGGCCCGGCTGGTCAGCGTGCTGAGCCCGGACTCGGCCCCCATAAAGCGCATGACGCAGGACGCGCGCGAGCGCGGCAGCCTCATCGACGCCAGCTATGGGCGCAAGACGCGCTCCGTGCTGGTGACAGACGGCGGCTACATCATACTTTCCGCCCTCGGCAGCGAGCAGCTGGCCGAGCGGCTCGGATATCAGGGCGAGGGAGGCAGCGCGGATGAATACGAATGAAAAGGGCAAGCTGCTGGTGATTTCCGGCCCCTCCGGCGCCGGCAAGAGCACGGTCATCGGCAGGCTGATGGAGATGCGCGACGACGTCTGCTTCTCGGTCAGCGTCACCACCCGTCCGCCGCGCCCGGGCGAGGTGGAGGGCAAGGACTATTTTTTTGTCACGCCGCAGCACTTCCAGGAGCTCGCCGACGGAGGCTACCTCCTTGAGAACGCCGAGTACGTGGGCAACCGCTACGGTACGCCCCGCGGCTATGTCGAGCAGCGGCGGCTGGAGGGCAAGAGCGTCATACTGGACATAGAGGTCCAGGGCGCGGGGCAGATACAGAAAAACTGCCCGGACGCCGTCAGCGTCTTCATCCTCCCGCCCTCGGGCGCGGAGCTCGAGCGCCGTCTGAGACACCGCAACACGGACTCGGACGAAAAAATACGTGAACGCCTTCTGCAGGCCAAGCGCGAATGCGCCGAGGCCGGGAAGTACGGTTATATAGTCGTCAACGACGACCCAGAAGCCGCCGCCGGGCAGCTCGACGCCATCCTGACCGCGGAAAAATGCCGCGCGGCGGACAGACTCAATCTTGTTACAGAGGTGCTTATATCATGATGCTTTATCCCCCCATGGCCGAGCTCGTAAAGAAGGTCGGCAGCCGTTACCTGCTCGTCAATCTCGTCGCCCGCCGCGCGCGCGACATTTCCCAGAAGGCCGAGGAGACCGGCGAGCCGCTGGAGATCAAGCCCATCTCCACCGCCATCGACGAGGTGTACACCGGCAGGCTGAAGATAAAGGAGGAGCAGTGACGGCTTAGGCCGCCGCTGCCCTTTCGCGCGTATTGCCACAGACCATGCCGGAGCTGAAGGTCGCGAAAATAGCCGTCAGCGGCGTACCCTTCCGACTGGACAGGCCCTATGACTACCTGGTGCCGGACTCACTCGCGGAGCGGGTGCGGCCCGGAGTGCGCGTTGAGGTGCCGTTCGGCAGGGCCAACCGGGCTACCGAGGGCATAGTCCTCGCCCTGGCCCCGGAGAGCGACTTTGAAAAGCTCAAGAATGTGACCGCCGCGCTGGACGCCGAGCCGCTGCTCGACGCGGGTATGCTCTCTCTGGCGATGTGGATGCACGAGCGCTTCTTCTGCACCGTGTATGAGGCGGTCAAGGCCATACTGCCGGCCGGCTTCTGGTTCAGCGGCGGCCGTATGCGCCAGCGCGAGAAGTATGTCACCATGGCCTCGCTGGCCGTACCCGCCGAGGAGGCCGCCGAGGCCGCCCTGCGCAAGCGCGGCAAGGCCCCGCAGCAGGCCGAGCTGCTGCGCACGCTCTGCGCCGCTGGCCGGGCGGAGCTGCACGACCTGCTCGAGTTCTCCGGCGCCAAACGCCAGAGCCTCAACTCGCTCGTAAAGCAGGGCTTCGTCCTGCTTGAGGACGAGGAGGTTTTCCGCCGCCCGCAGGTAGCTGCCGGGTGCGCCGAGCTGCCCGAGCTCAGCGAGAGCCAGCAGCGCGCCTTTGAAGGCATAAACGCCCTCGCAAATGGCGAAAAGGCCGGGGCCGCGCTGCTCTTCGGCGTCACCGGTTCGGGAAAAACGACCATCTATATCCGCCTCATAGCCGAGCAGCTCAGGCGCGGGCGCAGCTGTATGCTGCTTGTGCCTGAGATCGCGCTCACGCCGCAGATGCTGCGCACCTTCGCCGCGCACTTCGGCGACGAAATCGCCGTGCTGCACTCGAGCCTCTCCGCCGGGGAGCGCTTCGACGAGTGGCGCCGCATCAAAAGCGGCGGCGCGAGGGTTGTCATCGGCACCCGCAGCGCCGTCTTCGCCCCGGTGAGCGAGCTCGGGCTCGTGATAATAGACGAGGAGCAGGAGGACACCTATAAGAGTGAAAACGCCCCGCGCTACCACGCTCGCGACGTGGCCAAGTACCGCTGCGCGCAGAGCGGCGCGCTGCTGCTGCTCGGCAGCGCAACGCCGGACGTGGAGAGCCGTTACTATGCCGACACCGGACGCTACGGCTTCTTCACCCTGCCCGGCCGCTATAACGAGCGCGAGCTGCCCGAGGTGGAGATAGTCGACCTCAAGCGCGAGCTCAGGCGCGGCAACGGCGGCTCAATCAGCGCTCGCCTGCGCGAGGAGCTGCAGAAGAATATCGAGCGCGGCGAGCAGAGCATACTCTTCATCAACCGCCGCGGCGCCAACAAGCTCGTCACCTGCGTTGAGTGCGGCTACTCATACCACTGCCCCAACTGCTCGGTGAGCCTCACCTTCCACAGCTACGGCCACCGCCTTATGTGCCACCACTGCGGCTACAGCCAGCCGCTTGACGAGAGCTGCCCCGAGTGCGGCGGCACGCTCAAATACGTTGGCGCGGGCACGCAGAAGGTGGAGGAGGAGCTCAGCGAGCTCTTCCCCGGCGTAGAGGTGCTGCGTATGGACACCGACACCGTCGCCGGCGCGGGAGGGCACGACAAGCTGCTCGAGCGCTTCCGCAGCGAGAGGGTGCCGATAATGGTCGGCACACAGATGGTGACCAAGGGCCTCAACTTTGAAAATGTCACCCTTGTCGGCGTTATCTGCGCCGACCAGGGGCTCTACGCGGGCGACTACCGCGCCAGCGAGCGCACCTTCTCGCTGATAACCCAGGTAGTGGGCCGCTCAGGCCGATTTGAGAAGCCGGGCCGCGCCGTCATCCAGACCTATACGCCGGCGAACGAGACCATCATACAGGCCGCGCGGCAGGATTACGAGAGCTTCTTCCGCTCGGAGATAGAGCTGCGGCGCATGCAGGCCCTGCCGCCCTTCGCCGAGCTGCTGAGCGTTACGCTCTCCGGGCTGGACGAGAACCAGGTGCTCGACTGCGCCCACCGCGTCATGCGCCACCTTCGCGCCAGCTCGCAGGGTGTAGAGGGGGCGAGGGTGCTCGGCCCCGCGCCGCTCGCCATACTGAAGGTCAACAACAACTACCGCTACCGTGTTACCCTCTGCGCCTCGCCGGGCGCCGGCATGCGCCGCGTGGTGGCGGACACCGTGGTGCGCGCGGGAGCAAGCAAGTATTTCAAGGGAGTCAACGTATACGCTGACACGAACCCCTCAGATTAGGAGGATATAAATGGCACTTCGCAGGATAGTAACCGAGGGCGACAGCGTGCTTCACAAGCGCTGCCGCGCTGTCACCAGCTTTGACGCGCGACTGCACCAGCTCATCGACGACATGCGCGAGACCCTGGCTGAGGCGGACGGCGTCGGCCTTGCCGCGCCGCAGGTCGGAGTGCTCAGGCGCGTTGTGCTCGTGCTGGAGACCAATGTGCCCGAGGGCGAGGAGCCCTATGTTATCGAGCTTGTCAACCCGGAGATAATCGCCTGTGAGGGCGGCCAGACCGGCCCCGAGGGCTGCCTCTCCGTGCCCGGCCGCTTTGACCTCGTCACCCGTCCCATGGACGTGACCGTGCGCGCACAGGACCGCGACGGCAATTACTTTGAGGTCAAGGGCCACGAGCTCACCGCCCGCTGCTTCTGCCACGAGGTGGACCACCTCGACGGCATCATGTTCACGCAGCTTTCCAAGCGTATGCTCACCGAGGAGGAGCTCGAGAGCGGCAGCTGGCAGGAGGAGCTCGAGTAATGCGCGCAGTCTTCATGGGCACGCCGGACTTCGCCGCCGAGAGCCTCTCGGCGTTGCTGGAGGCAGGCTGTGAGATAGCCGGCGTTTTCACGCAGCCGGACAGGCCGCGTGGCCGCGGAATGAAGCTCGCCGCGTGCGAGACAAAAAAGCTCGCGCTCGAGCGCGAGCTCGAAGTATATCAGCCCGAAAGCCTGCGCACTCCGGAAGCCCGCGAGCTGATTGAGTCCCTGCGGCCCGACATACTCTGCGTCGTGGCCTACGGCAAGCTGCTGCCCGACGAGATATTGGCGATACCCAAATACGGCGCGGTCAACGTCCACGGCTCGCTCCTGCCGCGCTACCGCGGGGCTTCGCCCATACAGTGGTCGGTGCTCAACGGCGACGAGTACGCGGGCGTCACGACAATGTACCTCGCCCACGACATGGACGCGGGCGACATCATATATCAGAGCGCCGTGCCCGTCGGCGAATACGAGACGGCGGGCGAGCTCTTCGACCGGCTCGCGAAGCTCGGCGGAGAGCTGCTTGTGAAGACCGTCGCGGACATAGAGGCCGGCACGGCCCCGCGCAGGCCGCAGAACCACGCCGAGGCCACTTACGTCGGCCAGCTGGACAAGAGCCTCTGCCCCATAGACTGGTCCAAATCCCCGCGCGAGATTATATAGCACGTCTGCGGCCTCAACCCCGGGCCCGTCGCCACGATGGAGCTGGGCGGCGAGACGCTGAAGGTCTTCGCCGCGCGCCACACGGCCACGGCAACGGACAAGGCCCCGGGCAGCGTGGTCTCCGCCGGAAAGGACGGGCTGGAGATTGCCTGCGGCGGCGGGAAAAGCGTCCTCATAACCGAGCTCCAGGCTCCCGGCAGGAAGCGCATGAGCGCCGCCGCCTACCTCGTGGGCCACCCGGTGAGCATAGCATGAGCCCGGCGAGAGAGGCCGCGCTGAGGGCCATGTCCCTCGTGCGCAAGGGGAAATTCATGGGCGAGGCCGTCGACGAGGCCATACGCGCCTTCAGGCTCGACCGTCGCGACGCCGCGCTCTGCTCGCGCATAGTCCACGAGGCGGTGAGCAACCGCGGCTATATAGGCTCCGTCCTTGAGAGCTGGTCGAACATCCCGATGAACCGCCTCGAGCACGTCGTGTACGACATCCTGGTCATAAGCGCGGCGCAGCTGCTCTTTATGGACCGCATCCCGCCCAGCGCGGCGGTGAACGAGGCCGTCGAGCTCTGCCGGAAATATGAAGGCGAGCGCGCGACGAGCTACGTGAACGGCGTATTGCGCCGCGTGGCGGAAAACCGCGCTGAGCCGCCGGAGATATTCAAGCGCGTCTCCGGAGCCGAATACCTCGGCTTCCGCTACACGCTCTCGAGCTGGATTGCGGAGGAGTTTGTCCGCCGCCGCGGCTATGAGGGCGCGGAGGCCCTCTGCCGGGCGAATAACGCCGAGCCGCCCCTGACCATACAGGTCAACACGCTCAAAACGAGCTCCGCCGGGCTTTCGGCCGCCCTTCAGGCTGCCGGCATCGGGGCAGAGCCCGGAGCGCTGCCGGACTCCTTCGACCTCCCGCCCTCGGGGCTCATAAGCGCCCTGCCGGGTTATGACGAGGGATATTTCTACGTGCAGGACGCCGCCGCGCGCATGGCCGTTGAGGCCGCCGCGCCGGAGAGGGGCATGAGCGTCCTGGACGCCTGCTCGGCCCCGGGCGGCAAGAGCTTCGCCGCCGCCATACGCATGGGCGGCGAGGGCAGCATTCTCGCCTGCGACTTGAAGGAAAAGCGCCTCGGCCGCGTCGCGGAGGGCGCGAAGCGCCTCGGGCTCGAGGGCGTGATCGAATACCGCGCCATGGACGCGCGCACGCCCGTAGAGGAACTTCACGGGCGCTTCGACGTCGTAATAGCGGACGCGCCCTGCTCGGGCTTCGGCGTCATTCGCCGCAAGCCGGAGATACGGTACAAGACGGATTATGAGACGGCCTCGCTCCCGGCGATACAGCTCGCGATCCTTTCCGGACTGGCAGCCTGCGTGAAGCCGGGCGGGACGCTGCTGTACTCCACCTGTACTCTGCTCGAGCGCGAAAATGAGGACGTCGTGCGCGCCTTCCTCGCGGGGAACGAGGGCTTCACAGTCGCGGAGGAGCGCACGCTCTGGCCGGATATTGATAAAACGGACGGATTTTTCATATGCAGGATGGTAAAATCAATTTAAGATCTCTCCTGCCCGAGGAGCTCGCCGCCGTACTGAAGGACATGGGCCAGCCCGCCTTCCGCGCGAAGCAGCTCTTCGAGTGGGCCTCGCGCGGCGCCGAGAGCTGGGAGGAGATGACCAACATCCCCAAGCAGCTGCGCGCCCAGCTGGCGGAAAAGTTCAGCCTCGGCGCGCCCGCCGCGCTGCGCAAGCAGGTCTCCGCCGGGGACGGCACGGTCAAGTACCTCTGGCGTCTGCGCGACGGCAACGCCGTTGAGACTGTGGTCATGCGCTATCACTACGGCAACAGCGTCTGCATCTCAACGCAGGTCGGCTGCCGCCAGGGCTGCGCCTTCTGCGCCTCGACCATCGGCGGGCTGGTGCGCAGCCTCGAGCCCGGCGAGATGCTCGAGGAGGTCATGTTCTCTGAAAAGGAGTCCGGCCTCAAGATTGGCCACATCGTGCTCATGGGCATAGGCGAGCCGCTCGACAACTTTGATAACGTTGTCAAGTTCCTGCGCCTTGTGAACCATCCGCAGGGCATGAACATAGGCATGAGGCATATCTCGCTGTCCACCTGCGGGCTCACGGAGCGCTTTGAGGAGCTGGCCCGGCTCAATCTGCAGCTGACGCTCTCGGTGTCGCTGCACGCTCCGGACGACGAGACGCGCTCCAGGCTGATGCCCGCCAACCGCGGCAGGGGAGTGGCGCAGCTGATGGACGCCTGCGAGGCCTATTTCAGGCGCACGGGCCGGCGTATTTCCTTCGAGTACGCCATGATAGACGGAGTAAACGATTCGCCCGAACAGGCGGCGCTGCTGGCCAGGCACGCCAGGCGTGTGAGCGCGCATGTGAACCTCATCCCGCTCAACCACGTGGATGAGCGCTCCTTTGCCCCCACGCCGCCGGAGAGGATATCCGCGTTCAGAAAGGCGCTGGAGCGCGAGGGCGTGAACGTTACGGTGAGGCGTTCCCTGGGCGGGGACATCGACGCCTCCTGCGGACAGCTGAGAAAGAAGACCGCCGACGCACTGAGAGCGGGAACGGAGAGGGAATGAACAGCTACGGCATCACCGACAGGGGAGCTGTGAGACGGGACAACCAGGACAGCTTCCTCATAGAGCGTCTTGACGAGCGCGACTGTGTGATAGCCGTGCTCTGCGACGGTATGGGCGGGGAAAAGGCCGGCAACATCGCCAGCGACCTGGCCGCCAAGACATACATCGCCGCGCTCAAAGAGCGCATACTTACGAGTAAGAAGCGCCGCCCGGACATAGCCTCCTTCATGAGGGAGGCCTGTGACGCGGCGAATCACATGATTTACTCTTACTCCTGCTTTGACACGGACTACACCGGCATGGGCACCACTCTGGTCTCCGCCGTGCTCTGCGACGGCGCGGCGACTGTGCTCAACGTGGGCGACAGCCGCTGCTACAAGCTCACGCGCAAAGGCATAGAGCAGGTCACGCGCGACCACTCCCTAGTGCAGGACATGGTGGAGCGCGGCGAGCTCACGCCTGAGCAGGCGAGGGTACACCCGCGCCGCAACGTGATAACGCGCGCCCTCGGCGTCAACGAGCTGGTGCCAAGCGATGTGTTCACGCCCAGGCTGGGCCGCGGTGAGATGCTGCTGCTCTGCTCCGACGGGCTCACGAATATGCTCACGGACAGCGAAATCTTTGCCATGTCCCGCAAAAATACACACCCGCTCTCACTATCACAGGCGCTCATGGCCGAGGCTCTCGCGCGCGAGGCCCGGGACAACGTCACGATAGTTATAATTTCCAAATAAACCCCGGAACGTTTGGAGGCAGCCATGGACAGCAGTATGGACAAGTATTTGGGCACGACCCTGGACGAGAGGTACGAGATACAGGAGATAATCGGCGCCGGCGGCATGGCCGTGGTCTACAAGGCCACCGACCACCGCCTCAACCGCTTTGTCGCCGTGAAGATACTCCGCGACGAGCTCGCCCGCGACGGCGAATTCCGCTCCCGGTTCCAGACGGAGGCGCAGGCCGTCGCCATGCTTTCGCACCCGAACATAGTCTCAGTCTACGACGTGAGCCACTCGGACAACGTGGAGTATATCGTCATGGAGCTCATAGAGGGCGTGACCCTCATGCAGTACATGCAGAAGAAGGGCGCGCTCGGCTGGAAGGAGGCGCTGCACTTCTCCGTCCAGATAACCAAGGCGCTCGAGCACGCGCACGACAAGGGCATCGTCCACCGCGATATCAAGCCCCAGAACATCATGATACTGCGCGACGGCACTATAAAGGTCGCCGACTTCGGTATCGCCGCTCTGGAGAGCGCCCAGGAGCAGCGCAGCGAGCAGACCGTGGGCTCAGTCCACTATATAGCCCCCGAGCAGGCGCGCGGCGAGCAGCCCGACACCCGCAGCGACATCTACTCGCTCGGCGTCGTCATGTACGAGATGCTCACCGGGCAAATGCCCTACGACGGTGAGACCGCCGAGCAGGTCGCCCTCCAGCACATCGCCGGCGTGGCCACGCCGCCGCAGGAGATTAACCCGGAGATACCCGACGAGCTCGCGCGCATCACCCTAAAGGCCATGTGCGCCGATATTGCCGGGCGCTACCAGACCGCGGACGAATTGCTCGCCGACCTGGAGGATTTCCGCAAGCTGCAGGCCGCCCGCGGCGGGGTAAGCGAGGACGAGGACATTTATGCGGGCGAGATACTTCCCGACGTCGACCCCATCAGCCGCACCGGCGAGATGACGCGGGCCAAGTACGCGCGCCGCCGCAAGCGCTCCAAGAAGGTCAGCATCCTCAGCGGAGCCATAGGCGTGCTGATATTTATGATTGCCGTCTTCGTCTTCCTCTGGAACTACTGGCTGCGCGACATCTTCAGCGCCGCCGAGCGCATAGAGCTGCCCAGCTTCGTCGGCAAGAGCTACGAGAGCGTGATAAACGACAGCTCATACCGGGGCCTCTACGACTTCACTGTCACCTATTCCATTGACCCCGACGTCCCCGAGGGCGAGATTGTCTCCCAGGAGCCGGAGGCCGGGCGCAGCATGATGATTGTGCCCGAGGGCATACAGGTGACGCTCACCGTCAGCACCGGGGTGCGCGAGGCCGTCGTGCCCGACGTGCTCAACCACAGCTATCAGGAGGCCACGCTTACGCTGCAAAACGCCGGCTTCAAGGTCGAGCCCGGCTACGCCACCAGCGACACCGTCACCGAGGGCTACGTCATCAGCACCGACCCCGCGCCGGGCGAGCCGCTGGCAGAGGGATCCACCATATTCGTCACGATAAGCTCCGGCCCTTCCGTTAAAATGCTCACCATGCCCAACCTTGTGGGCTACACCGAGAGCGAGGCGGTCAGCATCATCCGCGACAACAACCTCGCCTACGCCGATACGACCTATATTGAGAGCGAGCAGGACGCCGGAACGGTCATCCGCCAGAGCGTAGACGCCTATGACGACGTGGCGGAGCACACGCTCATCTATATCTGGGTCTCCACCGGCCCCGCGGCCACGCCGGAGCCCACGCCGGAACCGACGCCGGACTCCTCGCCTGAGACCGAGTGGGACAGCATCTTCGGAGGGCGCGGCTGATGCCGGAGGGCGTCATAGTCAAGGCCCTGAGCGGCTTCTACTATGTTCGCAGCGGGGACGCGGTTACCGAGTGCCGGGCGCGCGGGCGCTTCCGCCGCGATGGGGAGAGCCCGCTGGTGGGAGACAGGGTTGAGTTCTCCGCCGACTCCAACGGCAAGGGGCGCGTGGACAGGATATTGCCGCGCCGCAACCACTTTGTACGGCCCGCGGTCGCCAACATCGACGCGCTCATAGCCGTGGCCAGCGAGGCGGAGCCGGTCACAGACCCGTTTTTGATTGACCGCGTCACCAGTATCGCCGAGCACAACGGCTGCGAGGTAATAATCTGTATCAACAAGTGCGACGTTGGCAGCACGGGCCGCCTGCGCGGCATCTACGCCGCCACGCCCTATCCGGTAATAGAGACCAGCGCCGTCACGCGCGAGGGCATAGAGGAGCTGCGCGGGCGTATACGCGGAAAGCTCTGCGCCTTTTCGGGCAACTCCGGCGTGGGCAAGAGCAGCATCCTGAACGCGCTGGAGCCCTCTCTCGGCCTCAAGACCGGCGAGATAAGCGAGAAGCTCGGGCGCGGCCGACATACCACCCGCCATGTTGAGATTTTCCCCGTCGGAGGCGCCTGGTGCGCCGACACCCCCGGCTTCGCCTCCTTTGACGTGGAGGAGATGCAGCCCATACCCAAGGACGAGCTGCAGTATACCTTCCCGGAGTTTGAGCCCTATATCGGCTCCTGCCGCTTTGACGACTGCGCGCATATCAAGGAGCCGGGCTGTTCCGTGCGCGAGGCGGTGGAGGCCGGCGTGATAAGCGCCAGCCGCTACGAAAGCTACAGGAGGCTCTATGAGATAAGCGCGAGGTACAAGGACTGGGAGCTCGTGAAGCTCGGCTCAGAGGGAACATAAACGTATCCCCCCGCGTATAATGTGGTGCGTACCACATTGGCGCGGGGGGTGTTTTCATGCGCAGACGTCGGCGGAGCCGCGGCCCGGCGGTGGGCTGGCTGGTAATACTGGCGGGGGTAGTTATAATCCTTGCGCTGATACTGCCGGCGGGCTTCTGGTGGTTTGCCCTGGCCGTCGCGCTCATTTTTGGCGGCATCTGGCTGCTGCGCAGCTGTAGTTAGGAGGTATGATATGAAAATCCTGGTGATAAAGCTGCCCGCGTGGCTCGCGGGAATTATACTGAAGCTGAGCGGCGCCGCCGCGGAGTAATATGTCCACGCCTCCCCTCATAAGCTCTAGAGAAACTTCTTGCGAGGGGAGATACCATGGACTTGACTGTCAAACGCAGCGCCCTGGACTGCTGCGAGAGGGTTTTTACTTACGCCATGCCTGTTGAAGAGGCGGTGGAGACGGTTGTGCCGGACACGCTGCCGGACGCCGAGCGTATCCTCTGCGCGGAAGGCACGGCAGTTATGCGCAGCAAGGATGTGCTGGATGGCGCGGTGAAAATCGGCGGCAGCGTGAACGTCACGGTGCTCTACGCGCCCGAGGAGCAAAACGGGGTCTGCACGCTGGAGAGTACCGTGCCGCTGAGCGTGGAGCTCGAAGCGCCGGAGGTCACGGCGGAGAGCCTGGCCGTTGCGCAGCTGACGGTGATAAACGTGGACGCGCGGCTGCTCAACCCGCGCAAGGTGCTGCTGAGGGTCGTAGTCGGCGTCTTCGCGCTGGCATTCAACCGCTCCGAGCTGGAGCTCTCCTCCGGGCTGGAGGGAGAGGGAGCAGAGAGCGTAGAGACGCTGAGCGAAAACGCCGCCCTCTGCCCGGTGGTCTGTGTGAAAGAGAAGAGCTTCGTCGTCTCTGACGAGTACGCCCTGCAGCCGGGCCTGCTGCCCATGGGAGAGCTGCTCTGGCACCGCACGGAGATCATACCTGGCAGCGTGCGCAGCGTGGGCGAGCGGGTAATATTCAACGGCACCGTGCTTCTACAGGTTATTTACCGCGCCGAGGGCAGCGGCGAGCTCTGTTCCGTCAGCTTTGACAGTGAATTCTCGCAGATGCTCGACGCCGGCCGCGAGCTCGCGGGCCCGGAATGCAGCGTCTATTCCATGCTAACCGCCGAGTATATAGAGCCGGTGGCCCTCTCCGGCGGGGAGCGCGGCATCTCGGCGGAATACCATATAGTCTCGCAGTGCGTCTGCTCGGACACGCTGCGGGCCGAGTGCCTCGCGGACTGCTACAGCAACAGCTGCGAGCTCGAGCTGGAGCGCGAGAGCGTTTCGTCCGTAACCTCGCTGCGGAGAGGCGTCGTGCGCGCCTCGGCTTCGGAGCTGCTGCCGGCCAGCCCGTCCCCGGTCGCCATTATACGCTGCATCTGCCGCGCGGGGACCGCCGAATATGAAGCGGGCAGGGCGCGCTGCAGCGTCAACGCAGCCGTGCTCTACCTGGCCGCGGACGGCGGGGTGTACTCGGCCGCGCGCCGGCTCAGCTGCGAGGCGGACGCAGGTATACAGGAAGGTGAGAGCGTGAGCTCGGTGCGCGCATTGCGGGTCGAGGGCACGGCCACGATTGCGCAGGGCGGGATAGATCTGCGCGTACAGGCGGAGCTTGAGCTGCTGAGCGCCAGGCCCTGCGAGCTGACGCAGATAACCTCCGTCACATCCGGCGAGGCTCAGGACGCGCAGAGCCGCCCCAGCGTGACGGTAGTAAGGGCGGGGGAGGGGGACACCCTCTGGAGCCTTGGCAAGCGCTGCCACTCGACCGCAGCCGCCATTAAAGCGCTCAACAAGCTCCAGCCCGCCGAAGACCTGAAGGGACGCGTGCTGCTGATACCCAGAGCGTAATAAAGCCCCGTCCGCGTTGTGAGCGGGCGGGGTTAAATTATGAGATGAACATCGCGTCGCCAAAGGAGAAGAAGCGGTATCGCTCGCGGACAGCCTCCGCGTAGGCGCTGAGAACATGTTCCCTGCCGGCGAAGGCGCTGACCAGCATTACCAGCGTGCTCTCAGGCAGGTGGAAGTTGGTTATCAGCGCGTCCATGCACTTGAAGCGGTAGCCGGGGTAGATAAAGATATTAGTCCAGCCGCTCTGGGCGTCGACAGTGCCGTCTTCGTTGGCAAAACTCTCGAGAGTGCGGCAGGAGGTGGTCCCGACGCAGACCACGCGCCCGCCGGCGGCGCGCGTCTCGTTTATCACGCGGGCCGTCTCCTCGGGGATGATGCAGAACTCCGAGTGCATGTCGTGGTCCTCAATCTCCTCCTCCTTGACGGGGCGGAAGGTGCCGAGTCCGACATGAAGGGTGATAAAGCACTCGCACACGCCCCTGTCCGCGAGCTTCGCGAGCAGTTCCTTGGTAAAGTGCAGCCCCGCTGTGGGCGCGGCGGCGGAGCCCAGCTCGCGCGAATAGACGGTCTGATAGCGCTCGGAATCGCGCAGTTCCTCTTTTATATAAGGGGGCAGCGGCATCTTGCCCAGGCGTTCGAGCACCTCGAGAAAGATGCCCTCGTAGCTGAATCTGACTACCCTGTTGCCGCCTTCGGCGACTGAGATTACCTCGGCGCGCAGCTCGCCGTCTCCGAAGCTCAGCCGGGTGCCGGGGCGGGTCTTGCGCCCGGGCCTGGTGAGGCACTCCCACTCGCCGCCGCCGAGATCGCGCAGCAGCAGCACCTCGACCGCGCCGCCGGTCTCGCGCGTTCCCAACAGGCGTGCGGGAAGCACGCGCGAGTCGTTCATGACCAGACAGTCGCCGGGGCGCAGGAGCTCGGCGAGGTCGGTAAATACGCGGTGCGTGACCTCGCCGCTTACGCGGTCGAGGCACATGAGCCGCGAGGCGTCCCGTCTTTCCAGCGGCGTCTGGGCAATCAGCTCAGGCGGGAGCTCAAAATAGAAGTCGGATTTTTTCATATTCTGCCTCTCTCAGACGCCGCGCGCGAGCTCGACGTCCGTGTAGTAGAAGTTGATAATCTGGTCAAAGCTGAAGCCGTATGTATCGGCCATGGCGTAAGCGCCATACTGGCTCATACCCAGGCTGTGTCCCCAGCCGGAGCCGGTGAAGGTCCAGCCGCCGGGGCCGCCGCTCACCTCAAAGCGGATGCTGTTGAGGCCCAGCCGCCCGGTTACGAAGCTGTAGCACTCGCCGCGCTCAAACACCGCAGCGCGACCGGCGCTGTCGCGCAGGCGCAGCGCTATGACGTTGCCGCTGTCAGAGAGCTCCGTCTCTATGGAGGCTACGTCGGAGAGCGGATAGCCAGCCGCGGAGGCGCTGGAGGCCAGCGCGTCGGAGCTGAGCGTCCGTGTCCAGGAGCTGTAGTAGTTCACGTCGTCGGCCGCTGCCTCATAGGGGTCGGACTTGCCGCGCAGCCAGGCCACGGCGGAGTACATGACGTTCTCGCTGTCCTCGCTGCCGCCGCCGTTGGACGAGCAGTACATGGCGTCGATGGGCTCGCCGCGGTAGGTTATATAGAGCCCCTCGGTGGCCTCAACGGCCGCGTCCGTGTCGCTCTCACAGGCGCTTGAACCACGATAGACCTGGCTGTAGGTGTCGTTGGTGACGTCGAAGCCGTAGCTGGAGCGGTAGCCGTCAAAGTGGCTGGCGACGTATGTGCGAGCGCAGACCGCCTGCGCCTTGAGCGCTTCCGCCGGCCAGCCGGGGCTCATTTCGTATGGCAGCACGCCTTTTACATAGTCCTCTATATCCACTATGTTGACGACGCAGAGCTTGTCGCCTCCGCCGAGGCGCGTATAGTCAAAGCCGCCGAAATAGGTGCTGCCCTTGAACCAGGTCTCCGCCTTGCCGCCGTCGCCGTCGGGGAGCACGGCCAGGCTCATTGAGCTGCCGCCGTCGAACTCAAATAGTATACCGGCGTCCGAAGTGCGAGTTACAGTGACAGCGCGGTTAGAGGCGGTGAAGACCTCGCCGCCGGAGGAGCCGGCGGCTGCCCTGGCGGCCTCCCGGCTTGTGTAGCTGCCGTAGAGCGCGTAATACGCGCCGTCATACCAGCCGACAAAGCCTCCGTTAAAGTTCCCGGCGCTCCTCAGCGCCTCATCATAGCTGCGGTAGGAACCGGGCATACGCACATGGAAGCAGCCGACCTCTCCGCCGGGGGTGGAGACGTTGAGGTCCGGCACCATGGTTATCTCCGTCTCGTCAGTATAGGCGAGGGCGTGGAACTCGCGCTGCGCGTCGTAATAGCCGAGCTCATAGCCGCGGCCGACCTCGTTTTCAAGGTTGGCGTAGTCGAGGCCCTCGCTGTAGTAAAGTCCCACGCGCACCGCGTCATAGTCGAGCTCAAGCGTGTCCGTGACCTCGAGGTGTCCGGGCTCGCCCTCGGGGGCTTCCGCGGCGCCGAGCTGCTCGAGTCCGTCCGCGGTCATGACCCAGACCTCGCCTCCGAGAAGGCCCACCCCGCCAGAGCCGACGGCGCGGGCCTCGGCAAGCGGGACGGACATGGGCTCGCCGTTGACTAGGACATCCCCGGCGGCCGTGCCGGGCAGGCAGAAGGCGAGCGCCGTAATGAGAGTGAGCGCGATGGCGCTTAACTTGTAGAGTGCAGGTTTTCGCATTTTTATGTGTTCACCTTTTAACGATTTGTTGACTGAAAAGTCTGCAAGTGGTAAAATAACTGCTGTATAGGTATGAGTATGCTTCGACATATTTCGCATGCCATGTCCTATTATAGTAGCAGTCGGCCGCAATTGCAAGCGCGGCATTGCTCCGGCATGAATTAACCACCGCCTGAATATGCTTTTCATGCGGCGAAAGGAAGGTCTTGCTATGGAAAAACTCAAAGTTGGCGTCATCGGCGGCACCGGAATGGTGGGCCAGCGCTTCGTTACCCTCATCGCGAATCACCCCTGGTTCGAGCTCAAGGTCATCGCTGCCAGCGCCCGCAGCGCAGGCAAGACCTATGAGGAGGCCGCCGGCAGGCGCTGGGCGCTGGACGTGCCCATGCCGGAGTGCGCAAGGAACATTGTTATCAAGGACGCCGCCGATGTGGCCGGCGTGGCGGACGAGGTCGACTTTGTTTTCTCCGCCGTCGACATGAAGGCCGAGGAGATCCGCGGCCTGGAGGAGGAGTACGCCCGGCACGAGACGCCGGTTGTCTCCAATAACTCCGCCAACCGCTGGACTCCCGACGTGCCGATGGTAATACCGGAGATAAACCCGGAGCATCTGGAGATAATCCCAGCGCAGAAGAAGCGCCTGGGCACCTCGCGCGGCTTTATCGCCGTCAAGAGCAACTGCTCGATACAGAGCTATGTCCCCGCGCTCAGCCCGCTGAGGCTGGAGTACGGCCTCAACCGCATCCTCGTCTGCACCTACCAGGCCGTCTCCGGCGCTGGCAAGACCTTTGAAACCTGGCCGGACATGGTTGACAACGTGATACCGTATATCGGAGGCGAGGAGGAGAAGAGCGAGCGCGAGCCCATGAAGGTCTGGGGCCGCGTTGACGGCGACCACATCGCCAACGCTGAAAAGCCGAGCATCACCGCCCAGTGCCTGCGAGTAGCCGCCTCCAACGGCCACATGGCCGCCGTGTTCTGTTCCTTTGACAACACGCCCTCCATGGAGGCAATGAAGGAGTGCTGGGCCAATTTCAAGGGACGCCCGCAGGAGCTCGGACTCCCCAGCGCGCCCAGGCAGTTCCTGCGCTACTTTGAAGAGCCCGACCGCCCGCAGACCCGCCTCGACCGCATGAATGAGGGCGGTATGCAGATATCCATCGGACGACTGCGTCCGGACACGCAGTACGACTACAAGTTTGTCTGCCTCAGCCACAACACCCTGCGCGGCGCCGCCGGCGGGGCCGTTGAGCTGGCAGAGCTCCTGACCGCGGAGAAATATATCACCCGCAAGTGATGTAAAAGATAAAAAGCCAGAAGGAGGTATAATTATGGCCAAAAAACCGATATTCACCGGTTCCTGCACCGCCATTGTCACACCCTATACCGAGACGGGCGTCGACTACGCCAAGTACGCCGAGCTGATAGACATGCAGTATGCCGGCGGCACCAGCGCCATTCTCGTCTGCGGCACCACCGGGGAGAATCCCACGCATACCGCCGAGGAACACAACAGGCTCACCGAGCTTACGGTCGAGAAGTGCAAGGGCAAAATGAAGGTCATCGTCGGCGTTGGCGCCAACAACACTGAGCACGCCCTCGAGCAGGCAAAGCACGCCGAGGCCGTTGGCGCGGACGGCATACTGATGGTCACGCCCTATTATAACAAGACAACCCAGGCCGGCCTTGTGCAGCACTTCAGCTATGTGGCCGACCGCGTCAGCGTGCCGATGATACTGTACAACGTGCCCAGCCGCACCGGCATCGGCATCAAGCCCGCCACCTACAAGGAGCTGAGCAAGCACCCCAACATCAACGGCGTCAAGGAGGCCAGCGGCAATATCGCCGAGTTCGCGCTCACGCGCAGCATGTGCGGCGACGAGCTCAACTTCTGGTCCGGCAACGACTCCGACACCGTGCCCATGATGGCCCTCGGCGCGCTGGGCGTTATCTCCGTGGCCAGCAACTGCATCCCCGCCGACGTGGCGAAGCTCTGCGAGCTCTGTATGGCCGGCGACTTCAAGGCCGCGTCAGAGGAGTATTTCCGTCTCGCCGACTTCTTTGACAAGCTCTTTATAGAGACCAACCCCATCCCGGTCAAGACCGCGATGAACCTCATGGGCCTGAACGTCGGCAAGCTGCGTCTGCCGCTCATCGACATGGCTGAGGGCACCAAGGCCAAGCTCATCGAGAGCATGCACGCGCTCGGCATCCAGACCGTCTGAGGTATCTGCCATGCTGAAGATAATCGTCTCCGGCTGCAACGGCCACATGGGGCAGAGTGTCGTCAGCCTCTGCTCCTGTATGGATGACGTCGAGATTCCGGCGGGCTTCAACCGCACGCCGGCGGTCAAAAACGGCTTTCCCGTCTTCTCGCGGCCGATGGACTGCTGCGGCCAGGCCGACGTGCTCATTGACTTCTCCAACCCGGCCAACCTGACGGCGCTGCTCGAGTTCTGTGTTGCGCGGGCCATGCCCTGCGTGCTCTGTACTACCGGCTACTCAGCGGAGCAGGACGCGGAGATTGCCGCCGCGGCGGAGAAAATCCCCATCTTCAAAAGCGGCAACATGTCGCTCGGCGTCAACCTCATGATGCGTCTGGTGAAGAAGGCGGCCGCCGTGCTGGGAGATAGCTTCGATGTAGAGATACTCGAGCGGCACCACAACCGCAAGGTAGACGCGCCCAGCGGCACCGCCCTGATGCTGGCCGACGCCGTGGCCGCGGGGCTGCCGCACGGGAGCGAGTACATCTTTGAGCGCCACAGCGTGAGGCAGAGGCGGCGCCGCGAGGAGATAGGCATATCCTCCATGCGCGGCGGAACCATCGTCGGCGAGCACGAGGTCATGTTCGCCGGCCCCGACGAGGTGTTCACTATAAAGCACTCGGCCCTAAGCCGCGACGTCTTTGCCTCCGGCGCCATTGCCGCCGCCAGATATATAGCCGGGGTGAAGAGCCCGGGCCTCTACAATATGGATGACCTCCTGGGAGACTTATAAAAGCGGACTGCGCCTCATTTTGCGTACAGCACAATAAGGGGCCTATGCAGGAGATATTGAGTTTTAGCGGAGAGGCTACGCGCCAGCGTCGCCTCTCCAGCCTTTGGCTGCTTTCAGGAACGCGGCAGGCTTTGCGTGGATGCAAGAGATTCCGGTTATACACTTGCTGCTGGTCATGTTCGCACGGAATCTCTATTAGCATACGCTTGCGGAGCCGGATTTCAGAAAGCTGCGGGATAACTCAAAGAAGCGGCGCATAACGGCTGCGGATTGTGCTTGAAATTACCTTTCTTCATGGCAAGGCCCCCTGATGCAGTCTGTTGTACTGCATCAGGGGGCCTTTTGCCGCTGTCCATTTTTACCGGACCAGTTCAGATGGACGGGGATTTGCGCTTTTATTTCGCCTGTACCTTTTTGAGCCTGGCGTAGCGCGGCATGCCGTGCTCGGTGGGGCGTTCAATGCTGCCCTGGATGAGGGGCAGGGCGTAGTCAATGAGCTCCCGGGTGACGCCGGTGCCGTCGGGCGTGATCCATTCGGCGGGGACCTTCTTCTCAAAGTTGGCGACGCTGTCGAGAGGGACGAGCTCATACTCGCACCTGTATTCGCCGTTTTCGCGTGTGCACTTGAAGCCGACCATCTTGCCGGTCTCGCCCGCCACAGCGCTCTCAACTGCGACCTTGCCGGCCATGAAGGCCTCCCTGACGTCAACGGCGGAGGCGGCGTGGGCGGCGCAGCGCTGCAGCAGGCTGAGCTCTATTCCGCGCACCTTTACGCCGAGGCGCTGCTTGACGACGTTGGCGAGCAGGCTGGCGAGGCCGCCGAGCTGGGCGTGGCCGAAGCCGTCGGTCGCGCTGGTCTTGGCCTCGGAGACGAAGCTGCCGTCGGCGTAGTGTACGCCCTCGCTGACGGCGACGAGGCAGTTGCCGCGCTCTTTGTAGACGCGCTCGACGTCGGCGACGAAGCGCTCCATGTCAAAATTGGTCTCAGGCAGATAGATGAGGTCGGGCCCGCAGCCCACGACGCCAGCAAGGGCGGAGGCGGCGGTCAGCCAGCCGGCGTGACGGCCCATTATCTCGACGATGCAGACCATGCCGACATCGTAGACGCGGGCGTCCTTGTATATCTCGGCGCAGCTGGTGGCGATATACTTGGCCGCGCTGGCAAATCCGGGGCAGTGGTCGGTGGCGTTGAGGTCGTTGTCGATGGTCTTGGGTACGCCCATGACGCGGCACTCCCAGCCGGACCTGGCCATGTAGCGGCTAATCTTGGCGCAGGTGTCCATAGAGTCGTTGCCGCCGTTATAGAAAAAGTAGCGCACGTTGTACTTCTTGAAAATCTCAAGGATGCGCTTGTAGTCGGTGTCGTCTGCGTCGGGGTCAGCCATCTTGTAGCGGCAGGAGCCGAGCTCGCTGGACGGGGTGTTCATAAGCAGCTCGAGCTCTTTAGCGTCCTCCTCGCCCATGTCGTAGAGCACGTCGTCGAGCACGCCCTTGATGCCGTGGGCCGCGCCGAGGACGCGGGTGATGTTCTCATTGTCGAGGGCTGTGCGGATGACGCCGTAGGCGCTGGAGTTGATTACAGAGGTGGGGCCGCCGGATTGACCGATTATGCAGGCGCCCTTGAGTGCTTTTTCCATGATTGAAGCCTCCAAAAAATGAAGTGTTGTGCGAATGTGTTATTGATTATAACACAAGTTTGAGATATAATAAAGGAGCAATAGCATAAATTTTCCGCGCACAAAGGAGATAGTTTTTATGGCACTCGTAACAACAAAGGAAATGTTCAAGAAGGCCTATGACGGCGGATACGCCATCGGCGCGTTCAACGTCAACAACATGGAGATTGTCCAGGGTATCACTGCCGCCGCCAACGAGCTGCGCGCCCCCCTGATCCTCCAGGTCTCCAAGGGCGCACGCGCCTACGCGAGCCACACCTACCTCATGAAGCTCGTCGAGGCCGCCGTCATTGAGACTGGCCTGCCCATCGCGCTGCACCTTGACCACGGCGACAGCTTCGAGCTGTGCAAGAGCTGCATCGACGGCGGCTTCACCTCCGTCATGATCGACGCCAGCAGCAAGCCCTTTGAGGAGAACGTCGCCATCACCAGGCAGGTCGTTGAGTACGCGCATGACCACGGCGTCGTGGTCGAGGCCGAGCTCGGCACCCTCGCCGGCATCGAGGATGAGGTAAAAGTCGCCCACGGCGACGCCAGCTACACCCGCCCCGAGGAGGTGCAGGAGCTCGTTGAGCGCACCGGCTGCGACTCTCTCGCCATCGCCATCGGCACCAGCCACGGCGCCTACAAGTTCAAGCCCGGCACCAAGCCCCAGCTGCGCTTTGACGTGCTCGAGGCCGTTGAGAAGAACCTGC
Source organism: uncultured Oscillospiraceae bacterium (assembly GCA_944385805.1). Lineage (GTDB taxonomy): Bacteria > Bacillota > Clostridia > Oscillospirales > Oscillospiraceae > Scatomorpha. The sequence goes on along the minus strand of CALWYR010000117.1, from coordinate 23,713 downwards.
CCGGCTTCCCCATAGTCCTGCACGGCTCCTCCAGCGTGCCCCAGCAGTTCGTCGACGAGATTAACAAGTACGGCGGCAGCATGCCCGGCGCCATCGGCGTGCCCGAGGACCAGCTGCGCCAGGCCGCCAAGAGCGCTGTCTGCAAAATCAATATCGACTCCGACCTGCGCCTTGCTATGACCGCCACCATCCGCAAGTACTTCGCCGAGCACCCGGCCGACTTCGATCCCAGGCAGTACCTCAAGCCTGCCCGCGAGGCCATCAAGCAGATGGTCGCCCACAAGATCGTCGACGTCCTCGGCTGCGACGGCCAGGCCGACTGATTTATCCCATTATATCGACCCGCCCGGCGCCGCTTCTGCTCCGGACGGGCCGGCCACATCAAACGAGAAATGCGCCGCGCACACCCGCGCCAGATTAGGAGGGGTGCTATGAATTTTACTGAAATACTCGAAAAGCTCACCGGAGGCAGTACCGCCGTCGGCGGACGCCTGGCGGCAGGCGACATGAATTCCCTCATCGTCTTTGTCGCCCGTATTGTCGTCGCCTGCGTGGCGTTTGCCGTAGCCCTGCTGGTCGGCTCCATACCGGAGGTATGGGTCACGGTTATACTCGCGCTCTGCGCCCTGCTCGCCGGCTGTGACATTGTCGCCGGAGCCGTGCTCGACATTATGCGCGGCGATTATCTCAACCGCGGCCTGCTCATCACCCTCGCCGCGGTACTTGGCTTCGCCTTTGGAGCTGCCATAGAGGGCTGCGCGCTGGTGCTGCTCTATCAGATAAGCGGCGTGTTCATCGATTACGCCGTGGAGCGCACGCGCCGCACGGTGCTCGACACGATTTACTGCGACACCACGCACGCCAACCTCTACGACGACGGCAAGGAGGAGACCGTCCGGGCGAGCTCCCTGCAGCCCGGCGATCAGATAGTTATCCGCGCCGGAGAGATCGTGCCCTGCGACTGCATCATCACCGACGGCCAATCGCGCGTAGATAAGGCCCCGCTCGGCGACGAGTCCGGCGTGCTCGGCGTCAAGGAGGGGGACGAGCTGCTCTCCGGCAGCATCAACCTCAGCGGCGAGCTCCGCTGCGAGGTCACTGCCGCACAGAGCGATTCCGCCGCCTCACGCATCTACGACACGGTGGAGAACGCGCCCGGCAGGGGAGAGGCGCTGCCCGAATCCCTGATAGCTGTGCGCAAGTATTTCCCCGCCGCCGTGACCGTGCTGGCCGTGCTCCTGGCCGCTCTGCTGCCTGTCTTTACCAGCCTCACGCTCACTGAGAGCATTCGCCGCGCCACCATGTTCCTCGTCGTGGCCTCGCCGGTATCCATGTTCGCGGCCGTCCCGGTAATCAGGCTCTGCGCCGGCTGCGGCGCCGCCAGGGCCGGTATACTCTTCGAGAGCTGCGGCGCCATGGACGGCATGGCCAGCGCCGGCAGCGTGGCCTTCAACCAGGCCGGCACCCTTACCGTAGGCAGCCCGCGTGTGGTAGAGGTGCGAGCCGGGCGCATGGGCAAGGACGTGCTGCTGAAGATAGCCGCCCACGCCCTGTCCTACTCCAACACGGCGCAGTCCCGCTCCGTAATAGACGCCTACGGCGGCCAGATATACATTGACCTCATCGAGAACTTCTCCGAGGCTCCGGGCTACGGCGTGGAGGTGCGCGTGGACGGGATACCCATCCGTGTCGGCAACCGCGCCCTGATGGGCATCGGCCGCGTGGAGATACCCGACGAGGACCTCTACATAGATGAGGGCGAGGAAGTGCTCTACGTCGCCATCACCGACGAGTACGCGGGCTGCATCATCCTCAGCGACAGCGTTCGGCCCGAGGCCGCCCAGGCGGTTGAGGACTTGCGCCATGCCGGGGTCGAGGGAGTAGTCATGTTCAGCTCCGGCCCGCGCGACCGCGCGGCGAAGCTCGCCAGCGCCCTGGGTATCACGGAATATTACTCAGAGTGCTCGCGCGACAAGCTCAAGAGCTCGCTGAGCTCGCTCAAGCAGAGCCTCGCGCCCGACCGCAGCCTGGTCTTCGTGGGCAGCCCCGAGGACTTCGGCGGCACTTCCCACACCGCCGCGGACGTGGACGTCGCGGTCTCCGGCGCCGAGGCGCTGGCGATGCCCAACAGCTGTGACGTGACCGTTATCGGCGGCAAGCTCACCAAGCTGGCCGAGGCAATCGGCATCGCCCGCTACGCGCGCATGCTGGCTTTCATCACAGCCGGCGGGGCGGCGCTTGTAAAGCTTATCCTGCTCGTGCTGGCCGCCTTCGGTATCAGCACCCTCTGGTTCACCGTATTCATCGACGCCATTGCCGCAGTCGCTGCGGCGCTGGTCTCCATCCTCGCCTTCAGCGGTGAGCTCTACGGCGCTAAGAGTAAATCTTAAAGCAAATCTTAAAAAAATAACTGCCCGTCCGAGGACGGGCAGTTATTTTTTGCTCGTTTACCTGCCAAGAAGGAGCAGGTTGACGTCTGTCGCAAAGGTGGAGACGCTGTATGCCACCAGGACTTTGTCGAAGCCGTGCTCGGCGATGTAGTCGGCTAAGCTCACGCGGTAGTAGCGCAGGTCGATGACGTGTATCTCGCTGAAATCATCGAGCAGGAAGGGGATGAGGCTGTCGGTGTAGGAGTCGCGGATAATCAGTAGGGAGGGGCCGTCGCTGCCGGTGACTATCTCGTGCAGCGGGCAGTTTCCGCCCATGAACATGGAGTACTTGTCCTTGACGGCGAGCTTGCTCTCGTCGTAGAGCCTGCCCTCAACGGGCGAGCCCTCGGGGTAGCTGGTTATCTCAAGGCCATCCGGGGCGTCGACGAAGATCTCCATGCTGTCGGGCTCTACCCAGGAGAAGCCGCTCTTGGACCAGGTCGTGCCGTAAAAGCTGTCAGAGACGACGCGGCGATCACCATAGCTCTCCAGTGCGGGGACCGTGAAGTCCATCGCCTTTCCGAGCGCGCTGTAACCGTAGTAGGCCCCAAGGCTCGTCCAGTGGTGGTCGGTGCGGTAATAGACGTACTCGTCGGCGTGCTCCCTCATGACGCTGAGAATGTCAACGTTATTGGCCTGAGAGAGACCGTAGCAGTACTCTATAAACTCCGCTTCGCTGTCGTTGGGCGTGCGCGCGGGCAGCCGTTCGGACCAGATCTCGCTCTTTTCGGGGATGAGCGCGAAGTAGACCTCGGCGTCCGTGTTCTGCACGAGCTGGTTCAAGTAGCCCATATTCGTATCCAGCGCGCTGTTGTCCGGCGCGTCGAAGCCCTCTATCAGCGTCTGATCCGCTCCGTAGGAGACGTCGTTGTTCTCCTCCTTGCCCAGCGCGAGTTCAGCCGCCGCCTTGAGCGTTATCCACTGGTCGCGCAGCACAAACTGGTCGGAGCTATAGTCCTCGAACTGCTTCGTAAAGGTCTTGTTGAAAAGCCGCTCAAAGCTGAATTTGGGCAGCTGCTGAAGCGTGGTGTTCTCCTGCTCGGACATCGCGCGGTCGGGCACGATGATGTTCGCGATGAAAAAGCCGAAGATAAAGGCCAGGAATATGAGGACTTCCGCCCACATTGCTTTTTTGCTCATGCGCAGTCCTCCTTAGAAATTGAAGTACAGGAAGGGGTTGTAGGTCGCGTCCACCAGATAGGCGGTGGAGATGATGAGCGCCAGCAGTATCAGAACCGGCGCGGCGACGCGGACAAAGCCCTTCGGCAGCTTGTGCCAGAGCCTGGCGGCAAGCGGGGTGGAGGCGATTATGCCTATGGCGAAGGTGGCGGCGTAGGTTGTGAGATAGTAGATGTCGTCGCTGCAAATGAAGCCCTTCGCGCCAAAGCCGAGCATGGCGCTCGTATACTGCCCGGCGAGGCCGATGTCCTCCAGCTTGAAGAGCGGCCAGACGAGGGTGACGAGAACTATGGTATAGACATGGCCGAGCACCCTGGACTTCTCCAGGCGCTTGAGCAGGAAGGTCTTCTCCAGCAGCAGCCAGAAGGCGTAGTAGAGGCCCCAAATGAGGAAGGTCCAGTTGGCTCCGTGCCAAATACCGGTGGCAGCCCAGACGATGGTGATGTTAAGAATCTGCCGCGCCTTGCTGCAGCGGTTGCCTCCGAGAGGGATGTACAGATAATCACGGAACCAGGTGCCGAGGGACATGTGCCAACGGCGCCAGAACTCGGTGATGCTCTTGGAGATATAGGGATAGTTGAAGTTCTCCAGGAACTCAAAGCCTATCATCCGGCCCAGGCCTATCGCCATGTCGGAGTATCCGGCGAAGTCGAAGTAAATCTGGACGCCGAAGGCCAGCGCGCCAAGCCAGGAGCCGACAAAGGTCAGCTCGCCGACACTGAGGGCGTAGACGTCCCAGAGCTTGCCGATGGTATTCGCCAGCAGCACCTTCTTGGCCAGGCCTATAATGAAGCGCTCGACGCCGGAGGAAAACTGGTCGACGCTGCTGGCGCGGAAGCCCAGCTGGTCCGCCACGTCTTTGTAGCGCACGATGGGGCCGGCGATGAGCTGCGGGAAGAGGGCGACGAAGGTGCCGAAGCTGATGTAGTTGCGCTGCACGTCGGCGTCGCCGCGGTAGACGTCTATGGGATAGCTCATCGTCTGGAAGGTGTAGAAGGATATGCCGATCGGCAGCGTGACATTGAGATCCGGCAGGTCCACGAAGGGCAGAACGTTGAGCGTGTCGGCGAGCATGTTGTAATACTTGAAGAAGCCGAGCAGGCCCAGGTTGAGCACCACGTTGACTATTAGGACAATTTTTGCCTTCCTGTCGTCCACATGGCGCCATTTTCCTATGAGAATTCCGTTTATATAGTTGATAGTGATACTGACGAGCATCAGCAGGATATACACCGGCTCACCCCAGCCGTAGAATACCATGTTGGCTGCGAACAGTATCGGGTTCCTCCACTTGACCGGGGAGATGTAGTACAGCAGCAGCACCACCGGCAGATAGATGAACATGAAGAGTGTACTGGAAAAGACCACTGGCGGCCCTCCTTATATCGCTAAGTATTTAGGCTCAGGCAAAGAGCGCGTTGAATGCGGCGGCTATTTCCGCCGAGTTCTGGTGGCAGATAAGCATCACATACGCGCCGTTTACGCAGATCTGAGCGTTCATCCACTGCTCTATGGTGGCGGGATAGAAGGCGCCGCCGTCTATCTGGGCCTGCTTGCGGGCCTCTAGTATGGCCCTTACAGCGGCGGCGTCAGACTCGTTAACGCACTGCAGCAGCACTATCTCACTGGCGACCATGGTTATCATCGGCGTCTTGGCGATGAGCTGCCGGGTGGGGATGGCGCTGAGGCCGGGATAGGCGGCGTCGAGCATGGAAACGTCCATGTCCATCATGTTGGCGAACTCATAGCTTGCGGTGAGGCTGTTGAAGAATGCCGTGAGGTCTACGTCCTCAGAACCCGCGGGCTCGCTGGGTACGGCGCTGGGCTCAGTGGAGGGCTCGGTTGACGGTTCCGGAGTCACCTCGGGAGTCGGAGCGGGCGTTACGACGGGGGTAGGGGAGGGGGAGGGCGTTGGACTCGGCGTGGGCGAGGGCGTGGGGCTCGGAGTTACCACCGGTGTGGGCTCCGGAGCGTCCGTCGCGGCGACATCGCCGATGCCGTCGCTGGGCGTGCTCTCGTTCTCGCTGCTCCTGCCGCAGGCGGCCAGGGCCAGGAGCATGGCCAGGACCAGCAGCAGGGCGGCAATTCTGTAGTGGTTTTTCATCTCAATTTCTCCTTGCTATGTATCGATTATGCACTCTCGCGCCCGGAGCGAAACGGGCGCATGTTTGTTATTGACGAAAGAAGGGCAAAATAGTTCTCGTCAAAGCTATTTTTTTTGCCCGCCTTTTTCTTCCTCGCCGGCTGAGGGCCTGAAATTTGCGAGAGGGTTAGCGTCGGCGGCAATGTGAAGCTCGGCGTTATCTATGTGGGTGTATATCTGGGTTGTGTTCAGGTTGGTGTGTCCCAGCACCTCCTGGACGGTGCGCACGTCTACGCCGTTTTGCAGCATCAGCGTGGCGGCGGTGTGGCGCAGCTTGTGAGAGGAGTATTTGCTCGTGTCCAGACCCGCCTTGAGCAGCGTTTTCTTGACCATGGCGTGGACGGCGTCGCGGCTCATGCGCTTGCGCCGGTTGGAGACGAAGAAGGCGCGGCAGTCCGGCCCGGCCATCAGCTGCCTGACGGGGCGGTACGCGCCGACGGCGTCGCGGCAGGCGTCGTTGAGGTAGACTATGCGCTCCTTGCCGCCTTTGCCGAACACACGCACGCTGTCATCACGCACATCGGTGTCGTCAAGGCCTATAAGTTCGGAAATACGCAGCCCGCAGTTAAGAAACAGGCACAATATGCAGTAGTCGCGCTCCCTGTTGCTGCCATCTACGGCTGAGAGCAGGCGCTCAGATTCCTCCAGTGTCAGGTAGCGGGGGAGAGTCTTCTCAACCTTGGGCGTGTCGAGGTCGGCGACAGGATTGCTTGTAAGCTGCTTGGTCTTCACGGTGAGGTAGTTATAAAAGCTCCTCAGCGTTGAAATCTTGCGCGCGCGGCTGGCCGCCTTGAGGCCGTACTCAGGTTCGCGGCTCTGTTCGTTTTTGACCTTGTCGCGGGCGAGGAAGGCGAGGTAATCGTAGACCTCGCTTAGCGTGACGGAGCCGACAAAGCTGAGGTCAACGTCGTCAATGGAGATTTCCTCCAGGTCGCTGCTGCGCGGCACGAGATTGCGCTCAAGCTTTATAAAGCGGAAAAAGTTGCGCAGGTCGAGGAAATACTCATCGACCGTCGCGCGGGAGTGACCCTTGATAGTCTCGTGATAAGTGAGAAAATCGCGCAGCACCTTGGGCGCTTCGCTGCGGTAGTCCAAAGCCGTTCACCTCCAAAGCCTATTTATTTTAAATGAAGAAGGCCAAAAAGGCAAGAGGGGAATACATAGATAATTCAACAAAATTAATATTTTGCTGAATATAGGGGAGGCCAAAAAGCCAAAATGGCCTTAGCGCTCTGTCAGGGGCACGGCGGAGCCGATATCGAAGGCCGTGCCGCCGGTCAAGAACAGTGGCTCAATCCCGCGCTGGGCCAGGAACTCCGCTATCCGCGGCCAGTCCGGATGCGCGTCCATCCTGCCTGTGAACGCCAGCTCATGCGCAGAGAGCTTGAACGACGCGCCGCCGATGAAGCCGTAGTCGAAGCCAGCCAGCTCTATGTATCCCTGACGTATCTCCAGCACGGCCAGCCCGTGAGCCGCGGCGGCTTTCGCGATGCCGTGATCAGAGGTTATGACTGAGCGCTCGTCAATGACGCAGGTGCAGCATTTTGCGTAGCCCTGAGCAATGTTCACGGGCTTCAGCTGCGGAACAAGGTCTTTTATAATGTATGGCGTCAGATCCCGCCTGTGGAAAATCATACCGCCTGCGATGCAGGCGTTTAGCGCGCAGTCCTTTGGGTACTCCGCCCCCGGGCCGGGTACAGTGGAAACTTTGAATCCCCTATTAGTCAAAAAATTAACACAGCTCTCTCCAAGCGAGCTGACGAGCTTGTCCGCACCCAGATGCAGCAGCTGCAAATCCGTGTGTCCGGCCAGGCGCCTGTCCGCGTACGGGGCGTCCGGCAGCCAAAAGGCCTCTATATCAAGGGATTCCAAGGCCCCTTCCAGCGCCTTTCCGTATCTCTCCCCTATTGCCAACAGCCCCACCTTCTTTATGGGAAGGTGGGGTATATGTACAAAATTCGCCATTATAGCGCCGCCTTTATTGCTTCCCGCACGTTTTTGACACGAATCAGCTCTAAACCGTCCGGCTTCAGCACGTCGCCGCGGACGTGGGAGGGTATCACGCAGCGCTTGAAGCCGAGGCGCGCGATCTCGCTCAGGCGCAGGTTGAGCTGCTGTACGCTGCGCACCTCGCCGGAGAGGCCGACCTCGCCGACTGCGGCGAGCTCAGGGTCGATTGGAAGGTCGCGGCAGCTGCTGGCGACGGCCAGGAGAGTGGCAAGGTCGGCGGCAGTCTCGTCGAGCTGCAGTCCGCCGACGACGTTTATATAGGCGTCGCAGCCGGAGACGGTGATGCCGCCGCGCTTCTCCAGCACGGCCAGCAGCAGCATGGCGCGGTTGTAGTCAATGCCGTTTGAATTGCGCCGGGCAGAGCTGTAGTTGGACTGGGCAACCAGGGCCTGTATCTCGGCCAGGATGGGACGCGTGCCCTCCATGACGCAGGTAACGCAGGTTCCCGGCGTGTTTAGCGGGCGGCCGGAGAGCATGGTCTCGGAGGGGTTGGGCACCTCTCTGAGCCCGCTGTCGCACATTTCGAAGACGCCTATCTCGTTGGTTGAGCCGAAGCGGTTCTTGGCAGCGCGCAGTATGCGGTAGCTCATGGACTGCTCTCCCTCGAAGTACAGCACACAGTCAACCATGTGCTCGAGAACCTTGGGGCCGGCGATGGCGCCCTCCTTGTTGATGTGTCCTACGACGAAGGCCGTGAAGCCGTCTGACTTGGCGCGGCGCATGATGGCCATGGTGCTCTCGCGCACCTGGCTGACGCTGCCGGGCGCGGCGCTGACCTCGGCGTCAAACATTGTCTGGATGGAATCTATTATCAGCACCGTGGGCCGCAGATCCTCCGCCGCGGAGAGGATCTCGCTTACCTGGGTCTCAGCGAGGACGTAAATCTCCCCTTCGGAGACGCCGAGGCGCTGTGCGCGCATCTTTATCTGCCGGCGGCTCTCCTCTCCGGAGACATAGAGCACGCGCTCGCTGCGGCCGATGAGGCCGCACAGCTGCAGCAGCAGAGTCGACTTGCCCACGCCGGGCGCGCCGCCGACGAGCACCACGCTGCCGCGCACGGCTCCGCCGCCCAAGACGCGGTCGAGCTCGCCCACGCCGGTTGAAAAGCGTATCTCCTCCTCGGTTTCGAGCGAGGAGAGCTTTTCCGGCGACTGGCGCGCCCTGTGCGCCGCGGCCGCGGCCTTGTTTTCGTTTTTTGGCCTGTTCGGCGCCTCGACAAGCGTGTTCCAGGCGCCGCAGGCCGGGCACCGGCCCTGCCAGCGCGGCGTCTCGTTGCCGCATTCGGTGCAATAAAAAAGTGTCTTTTGTTTCATAACGTCATTCCATCCGCCGCAGGCGCGCGCTGCAAATAGGCAGAGAGCAGCACGGCCGCGAGTTTAGTCTGATATTGTGGGCTGAGGAGCTGCCGGAGCTCCTCCGGGTTGGAGATAAAGCCGCATTCGACCAGGATAGCCGGGCAGCTTGCCTCCCTCATCAGGTATACGCGCTCCTCGGCGGGAGCCGCCACGCGGCGGTTCTGCGGGCAGAGCGTCTGCACGAGCAGCGCGTGTGCCGCCTCGCCCAGGGCCTGGCTGCCCTCGCTGTCCGCGTAGAACACCTGCGCGCCGCTGGGGCGCGGGTCGGGGTAGTAATTCTGGTGTATGCTTATCAGCACGCCGCCGGGCGTGGAGTTGATGAGCTCCAGCCTTGCGCGCTGGTCGGCGCTCTTCATCTCAGAGAGCGTGTCCGCCTCCGCGGGGTACTCTATCTCCTCGCCGTCTCGGGTCATAACCGTTTCCACGCCGAAGAGCCCCGCAAGGCCCTCGAGCCGCTGCGCTACGGCGAGGTTGATGCCGCTCTCGGCCGTGCCGTCGGCTGCCACGGCGCCGCCGTCAGCCCCGCCGTGGCCGGGGTCTATGATAAGCACCCCTTCCCCGCCGTCCGCAGCGAATACGGCGGCGGCAGCGGCGTCGTCGACCTCGAAGGGCGGCAGCAGAAAGGTCGCTGCTATGAGTATGATGGTCGCCATCAGCGGCAGCGTGTCGCGCAGCTTGAAGCTCAGGAACATGGACTCCCCTCCCGCTGGATAATATGCGGGAGGGCTCGCGCTTATTCGGCGATGAACCTCTCCAGCCTGTCAAGGCCCTCCTTGATGTTCTCCATGCTGGTGGCGTAGGTCCAGCGCACGAAGTTTTTAATGCCGAAGCCGGAGCAGGGCACGACGGCCACCAGGCCTTGTTTAAGGAAGGCCTCGGCGAAGACGTCGTCGTCGGTTATCTCTACGCCGCCTATGGTGCGGCCGATGAGCTTTTCAAGGTTCATCATTATATAGAACGCGCCCTCGGGCATGATGCAGCTGACGCCGGGGATGGAGTTGAGGCGCTCGACGAAGTAATTGCGGCGCTCCTCAAAAACCTTGCGCATTTCCTCAACCGTCTCCTGCTGGCCCTCCAGAGCCTCGACGGCTGCCCACTGGCTTATGGTGCTGGGCGCGCCGGTGGAGTGGCTGAGGTAGTTGCTCATGAGCTTCGCTATCTGCTTATTGGCTGCGGCGTAGCCTATGCGCCAGCCGGTCATGGCGTAGCTCTTGGAGACGCCGTTTATCAGTATGGTGCGCTCCTTTATATCCTCGCCAAGGCTTGCGAAGCTGGTAAATGGCCTGCCGTCATACATGAGCTTGTAGTAAATCTCGTCGGCTATGACGTAGAGGTCGTGCTTCTGGCTGATTTCAGCTATTGCGCGCAGCTCGTTCTCTGAATAAACCATGCCGGTGGGGTTGGAGGGGTTATTGAGCAAAAGGGCTTTTGTCTTCGGCGTGATTGAGGCCTCGAGCTGAGTTGGCGTCATCTTAAAGCCGGCGGCCTCGGTGGTCTCTACCGTCACAGGTACGCCGCCGCACATGCTCACCATCTCGCAGTAGCTGACCCAGTATGGCGCGGGCACTATAACCTCGTCGCCGGGGTTGAGCAGCACCTCCAGCGCCACATAGACGTTGTGCTTGGCTCCGGAGGCGACGACTATCTGAGTATAGTCGTAGTCAAGGCCGAAGTCGGCTCTGAGGCGCGCTGCGGCTGCCTTGCGGAGCTGCACTATGCCGGCGGCAGGCGTGTACTTGGTCTTGCCGCCGCGTATCGCGGCAATGCCGGCCTCGGCGATATTGTCCGGGGTCATGAAGTCCGGCTCGCCGGTACCGAAGCCAATCACGTCAAGGCCGTCCGCCTTCATCTGCTTGGCGAGCGAATCTATGGCCAAGGTGGTGGACGGGTTCACTTTGAGCGCAAGCCTGGAAAGCTCTTTCATCTTATATCTCCCCTATGCGGTTATTTGCCCATAAATTATACAGCTATTTTCCCGGCATTGCAACCACCTTGCGCTGTGTGCAGCAGGCGTTATATTTTCATCTTGACAACATGGGCGAAGAACAATGATATAAAGCGGGCTTCATGAAGCTGCTTAATGTGTACGAGGGGCGGGGTGCTGTGGAAGCCATTAGATCCGCTGTTGAGAAAATTCTCTTGACAATCCACCCCGGAGCGCTTATAATGGTAAAGCTTTTCGGGGTGTAGCGCAGATGGTAGCGCGCATGGTTCGGGACCATGAGGCCGCGAGTTCAAGTCTCGCCACTCCGACCATCGTCGGAACAGATTTCACTCTGTTCCGACGATTTTTTATGCCTATGGCATAAAAATCGTCATCCACTCCGTTACATCTGTTCCTCCTCTCAAAACCGAACCCGCTGCGCTGGGCTTCGGCTTTGTTTTCTTTTTCAAGAGGCTGAAGACATGTAATTACACACGGATCACGTCGGAACAGATTTCACTCTGTTCCGACGACTTTTATGCCTATGACATAAAAAGTCGTCATCCACTCCGTTACATCTGTTCCTCCTCTCAAAACCGAACCCGCTGCGCTGGGCTTCGGCTTTGTTTTCTTTTTCAAGAGGCAATTACACTCCGGCGCTTTTTTGACCGGATGTGATAGGAACAGTCAAAAAATGCCCCCGGCCATGCGGCCGGGGGTTCCCCTTCTCATGCACGTGGATGTGCTTTTTTGTATACGTCCTTGAGCTGCTTTTTCACGATGTTGGCGTAAATCTGTGTGCTTGAGATGTCAACGTGGCCGAGCATTTCCTGGATGGAGCGCACATCAGCGCCGTTTTCCAGCAGATGGACGGCAAAGGAATGGCGCAGAGTGTGGGGCGTGATGTCCTTTTCAATCCCTGCCTGGGCCTGATAGGACTTGATGATTTTCCAGAATCCCTGGCGCGTCATGCGCTGGCCCTTGATGTTGACGAATAGCGCCGTCTCCCCCTCCACAATCATGCTGGGACGCACAAACTTGATGTACTCCCTGAGGGCGACGGCGGCCTTGTTGTAGATAGGTATCAGCCTTTCCTTTTTGGCCTTGCCGCGGCAGTGGACCACGGCGGCGGCGAGGTTGACGTCAGATAGGTCAAGGCCGATCAGCTCGGAGACGCGCATGCCGGTCGCATACAGCAGCTCCAGCATGGCGCGGTCGCGGTAGCCCTTGGAGTCAATGCACTTGGGCTGAGAGAGCAGCAGGTCGACCTCGGCGTTGGTGAGGATTTCCGGAGCCTTCTTCTCAACCTTCTCGCCGACGAAGTTGGCGGCAGGGTTGGAGCCTATATCGCCCGCGGCGAGGAAGAACTTATAAAAACGCTTCATGGCGGCGATGTGCCTGGTGATGGTGGCTGGGCTCTTGTCCTTCATGTGCAGGTAATCGATGTAGGCATTCAGCTCGTCCGGACCCGCGTCCAGGAGCTCAACCGAGAAGTGCTCCTGCAGGAACTCGCTGAGCTGGCGCATATCGCGGACATAGGACGCGACAGTATTGTCGGACGAATGGCACTCGTCCCTGAGAAACTCTTCAAACCGTTCAAGGCTGACTGAATCCGGCAACTGTCACATCCCCTTTCTCTGCTTTAGTCTAGTATAAGCCCCGCTAAGGTTGGAACCAGGAAGCGCTCAATAGCCGCGGCGTCCAGCAGCATTACGCAGACCGCAGCCCAAACGCCGCCGCTGCGCAGCCTGTTCATTGGCAGAGGCCTGCGGCGGTAGACGCTGAGCAGCCGCAGCGAAAAGGCCATCCCCCATTGAGACGCCGCAAACAACGCGGGCACGGTGAGCAGCGAGGGCAGGCCGAGCACGGCAAGAGCCAGTGCCGTCCCCCGGCCCGGTATGGTCACCGCCAGCCACGCCGCGCTGCAGGCGAGAGTGAAGCCGCGCAGCGCCAAAGCGGCGGGTATGAGTAAAGCACCCGTAAGCGAGGTGGAAAAAAGCAGGACAAGAATGTGAATGCCGGCACAGCCGGCCAGGGCGGAGAGAAAGCTGCCGCCGTCATTAAGGTTGCCGTTATCTGGTATTACGCTGCCGCCATACTCAAAACCAGAACTGCCGGCTATTGCGCCCGCGGCGGAGCCCAACAGGAACGCAAGCGCAAGCACAGCGAGCACAAGAAACTCGCCGCCCCTGCGCGAAAGACGGGCCATATCTATATGTGAAAGAAACCGCGCGCTCATCTAACGCCCGGGCCGACTGCGGCCCGAGGGCGCGGAGGAACAGCAAAGTAATTTACATAAATCAAGTGAGGACAATATAATACAAAATCCATCAGTAATCAAGTCCTTTGATGCAATTCACTTAAGTTTGTCTATTATGACGATTTTTTATGTCACATACATTATGTTAACTTACGAAACTGATATGCCCGAAATTCCGGCATTTTTATTGTAATGCAGCTAGATATAGTGAAGAATTGTTCGGGCTTTCCACCGCATCTGGGTAATGCAATATCGGTTATGTTGACGAGGCTGTAATATTGCTATTTGCAATCACCTGCGGCGCTTAGCGCGGCTTTTAGGCTTTGCGCGGCGAACGGACAGCGCCCCGCCGAAAGCTCCGCCGGTTATGGCCGCCAGCACGTGGCGCAGCGTTTGCGCGTTCAGTGGTCCCTCTCCCGGAGCGGCGAGCGTGATAACCACTATGGCCGAGGCGAGGGCCGCGCCGGCTGCAAGCCCGGTCTGCATCACCTTCCCTCCCCCGCCGGCGCAGGCGGCAACCGCTGCCAGTGCGGCGCTGATAAAGACGCATGCTATTACAAGTTCTTCCATTAACGTGTATGGGAGAACCTCGTGCGCCAGCAGCAGTGCGCAGATGTAGAGCAGGGCCGGCAGGCTTATTAAGGCGGCCAGGCCCCCTGCCAGACAACGGCGGAGCAGCGGCGTGCGCCGGGCGCGTCTCTCGGTTTGAACGGTCATAAAAATCCCCCCGACGTGATGTTTGTACATCCTATTACGTCGGGGGGATTTTAATTCGTCGAACGCGGCGATTAATTGTCGCCGTCCACGCTGTTCTCTTCGCCGGAGGTCTTGGCCTTTTTCCTCTTGGCCTTGGCGGCCTTGGCGGCGGCCTCCTGCGCGGCGCGCTCCTTCTCCTCGCGGACATTGGAGGAGATGGCCCACTTGGTGACCTGCAGGCGGACGCGGTCCTCGCCGGTCTCGAAGGTGATGGTGTCCTCAGTCACCTGAACGACCTTGCCCATTATGCCGCCGATGGTGACGATCTCATCGCCGAGGGAGATGTTGCTGCGCATCTCGTTGAGCTGCTTTTTGCGCTTGTTCTCGGGGCGGATAAGGAAGAAGTAGAAGACGACGAAGATGATGACGAGGAAGAGGATGGACGACATACCGCCCATGCCGGCAGCCTGCGTCGTGGTACCGCTGAGTACGTTAAACATGTGCTTGCTTACCTCCAGCTTAAATATACGGTGTGTAGATTATAACCCGATATTTTCAAAATTGCAAGGTTTTTATATTCTCCTGTCGAGCGCGGCGGAATAGCGCGCGCGGAAGGCTGCAAACTCTCCGGCGTCCAGCGCGTCGCGTATGCGCTGCATGAGGCTGTTGTAGAACCAGAGGTTGTGCGTCACGGCGAAGCGCATGGCGAGCATCTCCTCGGCCTTGAAGAGATGGCGGAGATAGGCGCGCGAGTAGCGCCGGCAGACCGGGCAAGAGCACTCGGGGTCTATCGGGCCCTCGTCGCGCTCATATTTGGCGTTTTTGATGTTGATAATCCCGCCCCAGGTGAAGAGGTGGCCGTGGCGGCCGTTGCGCGCGGGCATGACGCAGTCGAAGAAGTCCACTCCCCTGCTGACGACCTCTATGATATTTCCCGGCGTGCCGACGCCCATGAGATAGCGGGGCTTGTCCTGAGGCATATACTCCTCGACGGCCTCGATGGTGTCATACATCTCCTGGTGCGTCTCTCCGACGGCGAGGCCGCCGATGGCGTAGCCCGCGCAGTCGAGCTCCGCTATGCGCTTCATGTGCTCCACGCGCAGGTCGTGGAAGACCGCGCCCTGGTTTATACCGAAGAGCACCTGGCCGGGATTCACCGCGTCCGGCTCGGCGTTATACTCCGCGAGGGCCTTCACGCAGCGCTCCAGCCAGCGGGCCGTGCGCTCGCAGCTGGCCTTGACATAGTCGTAGGGCGAGGGTATCTTCACGCACTCGTCGAAGGCCATGGCGATGTCGCTGCCGAGGTTGGACTGTATGCGCATACTCTCCTCGGGCCCCATGAAGATGTGCCGCCCGTCGACGTGCGAGTTGAAGCGCACTCCGTCCTCGCCTATCCTGCGCAGCTCGGCGAGGGAGAAGATCTGGAAGCCGCCGCTGTCCGTGAGGATGGGCCCGTCCCAGGTCATGAACTTGTGCAGCCCGCCAAGGGACTTGATGAGTGCGTCGCCGGGGCGGACGTGCAGATGATATGTGTTCGAGAGCTCTATCTGGCAGCCGATCTCCTTTAAGTCCCGCGCCGAGAGCGCGCCCTTTATCGCGCCCTGGGTGCCGACGTTCATGAAGACCGGCGTCTGCACTGTGCCGTGCGGGCAGGTGAATTCGCCGCGCCTGGCGCGGCCCGAGCGTTTCAGAACCTTAAACAAGGGCATCCCTCCAGAATTTCAACAGCGTATAGTTTAATATGCCGCGGCGGACTTGTCAATGCAAAAGCGCGGCGGAGATAAGCCCGAGCGCGGCGAGGTGCGCGGGGTAGTAGATATAGAAGGCCCACTTGAGCGGCCTACCGTGGCTGCCGTTGTAGAGCGAAATCGGTATGAGCGCGAGGCAGGCGCCGAAAAAGCTGATGAACTGCCAGCGGCCGATATCGTACCATCCATAGCCAAAGCCTGAAAAGAAGTAGAGAACCAGAGCCCACAGGACTATGACCGCGCCCTGGAGCTTCCTGTCCGTCCGCACGAGGCAGAGCGCGAATATGAGTATCACGCCCATCGCTCCGTAATCCGTCTTGAAATACTCGGCGGCGAAGGCGGCGATGACGAAGGCGAGGAGGCCGAGCGCCGCCCCTCCCCTGCCCCGCGGGATCAGGCGCTGCCAGGCGTATATGGCGAGCGCGGCGAGGGTTAGCGTGAAGAAGACGTTTTCGAAGTTCAGCGCGGCGAGGTGAGCTGCAAGGCCGCCCAAGTCCGCGCCGTATACCGCGCCGCCGAGCGTGAAATAGTAAACCGGCTCTGAGATAAGCGCGAAGAGCGCCAACCGGCCCATGTAGCGCGGCATACTGCGCGTCCTCGTGCAGCCCTCGGCGAGCATGAAGGCGAAGAGCGGGAAGGCCGCGCGGCCCAGGCCGTGGAGTATCTGCAATATGACATAGCTCAGCTTCACAGCCCAGGCGCTGTCCCATCCCGCGCCGGGAAACAGGGCGATAAGCCCGGCCTGGCCGATTATCGAGGCGAAGTGGTCCAGGGTCATCAGCGCTATGGCCGTTAGTTTCAGGGCGAACGAGCTCATTTCTACATCTCCTTTTTTGCAATTATAGCACATAAAACATCTATCGGCTACATGTGCTTGCAGAATATGGTCGCGTGTGGTACAATAAATTAAATACACTTCGCCTGAGATGAAAGAGAGGAACTCTGATGAAAATACAGGAATCTGCGGAAAACTACCTTGAAACCATACTCATCCTGCACAAACGGAAAGGGAGCGTGCGCTCCATAGACATCGCCAACGAGCTGGGCTTCTCCAAGCCCAGCGTAAGCGTCGCCATGAAGAACCTCCGCCTCGGCGGATATATCCAGGTCGACGCGGACGGCGGCATACAGCTGCTGGACAAGGGCCGCGAGATAGCGGAAAAGATATACGAGCGCCACACCCTGCTCAGCGAGTGGATTACGCAGATGGGCGTCGACCCCGAGGTTGCCGCCGAGGACGCCTGCCGCATCGAGCACGTCATATCGAACGAGACCTTTGAAGCCCTCAAGCTCCACGCCAAGACCATGACCGAGGCCCTGAAGGCCTCCGTTCGGAAGGACGGCGAGTGAGTTGATAGTCGACATCATCATAGCCATTGCGCTCTTTGTCGTCGGCGCCCTGCTCTATACCTTTGGCCTCATGCCCGTGCTGCTGGGCTTCTTCACTGATCTTCCCCTTGCCAGTAGGCTGAAAAAGCTCTACGGCGGCCGCGTGGCCTACGGCGCCATGGTCATAAAGGCCGTTTGCCGGGCCGCCTTCTGGCTGATTGTCCTCGCCGCCGCCACAATTGCCGTTATATATTGGGGCGGCGACTACGCACTCTTCGGCTGGCTGGGCGGAATAGTGCTGACCCTGGCGACTACCATTGGCCGCCTGGGCGTCAACCAGCGCAACGCCGTCAGCTTCTTTGTCAAAAACGAGAAGTACATGGACAAGGAGCTCAGTGAGGCTCTGCTGAAAAAGGTCAGCCACGGCGACCTCAGCCTCAAGGTCTGACGCACGATACGGCTGACATGAAAAATACCCGGACTCTTGTCCGGGTATTTTTTAAACCTTTCAGTTCACGCCAGCGCCTTGCCCAGGGCCTCGCAATTGGCCAGCGCTGTTTCGTCCGGCGCGTCTGTGCAGATGACGCTCTCGCAGGCGAGCACGGCCCCGCAGCCCTTGGCTGAGGCCTCCCAGGAGCGCATCCACTCCCCGTCTCCCCAGCCGTAGGAGCCGAAGAGCGCTATGCGCTTGCCCTTGAGAACGGCCTTGCAGCCCTCATACATCGGCTCAAACTCGTCCTCCTCCAGCTGCTCGCTGCCCATGGCGGGGCAGCCGAAGGCGATGGCGTCATAGCCTGCGGCTTTCGCGGCGTCAAAGCCGGAGGCGGTGAAGAGTTCCGCGTCGGCTCCCGCCGCGCGCGCTCCCGCCGCGACGGCGTTGGCCATGGACTCGGTGTTGCCTGTGCCGCTCCAGTAGACTACTGCTATTTTGCTCATGATATGACCTTCTTTCCCTGTTAAATAATGAAATTGATAATTTTCACATCTCACGCGGCGACCGTCAGCTGCATCAGCCCCTGGCCGCGGTTATAGAGCTTCTGATAGACGGCGGTGCACTTGCGAAAGCGCTCGAAGACCCTTTGCGCTCCCTGCACATCGCCGTATACCTGCCAGAAGCCGGTACACTTGCTGCGCTTGCCGCCGTACTGTATGAAACCCAGCACGTCCTCAAGAGGATATCCGAGGAAGAGGCCGATTTCATGCGGAAAGCTCTCCGCGGTATGTATGCGCTCGCTGAGCCGCCTGAGCGCCGCTCCGGGCTCGCTGCCAATGTAGCCGCAGCGGGCCAGCAGCTGCTCCGCGCCGGGCGCTGAGAGGTCGCGGGAGAGCTGCGACAGACGTCCTAGATATATCAGCGCCCTGCCGTTCCGGTAGCGCAATATGCTCAGCACTAGCCCCTTTGTCGCGAGCTCGCTCTGCCACAGCGCCGCCTGACGCCTCAGCTCGGCTTCGTCGGGTTCAATTACGCCAAAGAGAGAACCCGTCTTGAGCGAGGCCAGCGTCGGCGCGCACTGTTCGATCAGATAGCGCTCCAAACACATGTCACACCGCCATGACCCGCTCGGCGAGCGTCGCGCGCAGGGCCGTGGCGCTGCTGGTGAGCACGCGAGCCACGGGCACGGAATTCTTCTTGGCCTCCTGGGTAACGCTCAGCACCATCTTGTGCGATACCGTGTTGACAAAGAGTATCAGCAGGTCGGGCGTGCCCAGTTTCTTCTTCAGCGAGCCGTGTTCCTTTGTGAACACCTTGGCCTTGCAGCCGTGTTCACGGCAGATGCTCTCGTACTGGCCCGCCATTCCCTCATTGCCGCCAACTATTACAACGCTCATAGTCCCTTCCTTTCCTGATAGATGATAGTTAGTCATTGCTAACATCTGCTGTGAATAAATGCCGCTTCGCGGCCGGTTAGTCATCACTAATTGGCACTGCAATCATAACATAAGTCGGTGTGCTAGTCAAGCACTTTTCAGCGATTTTTTCTCAGCACGGCGCTTCCGTGCAGGTCGCCGACCGGTACGGCGAAAACTCCGCGCCCGCGGCAGAATTCGTCCAGCGCGCGGCCCGCGCCGGGATATTGCGTGCCGTACACGTCATGGACGATTATAGCGCCGCCGGGCGACAGCCTCTCCCAGAAGAGCGGCAGTGCGGCCGCTGTCGGCGCATAGAGGTCGGCGTCGAGCGAGACCAGGGCAAAGCGCAAGCCCTCGCAGGGCTCGAAGGTCTCTGGGAAATACCCGGCGTGGAAGACCGCGCGCTCAGCGTGAGGCAGGATGGAGCGCACGGCCTCCACGGAGGTATCGGCAAAGTCTCCCGCAGCCGCGCGCGAGAGACCGGCCTCGGGGCCTATGTCGCGCGCGTCGAAGCCGCGGAAGGTGTCAAATAGGTGCAGCGTCCTCTCCGGCAGGGCGGCGTTTATCTGCGCAGCAAAGCAGCCCCGGTACACGCCCAGCTCGGCGGCGTCACCGGGGATGCCCAGCGATTTCAGCTGCTCCGCCAACAGGCGCATCACCGCAAGGCGCGCGTCAAAGAGCCTGAGCGAGGCGCAGTCCAGTATCTGTCCCGTGTAGCCGAGCCCACGCAGCTGCGCCGCCATTTCGCCGGCGCGTCCGGCGTCGGCTGCGCAGAGGCAGACGGCGTCGGGAGCGTGTTCGAGCGCCTCTGCGGGAGGGAGCACCTCCAGTCCCAGCACGCGCTCCGGAAGCCGCCCGGCGGCGTTGTCGGCAAAGCAGCATATTTCCCAGTCTGAGCCGATGAGACGCGCCGCCGCACGACCGGCCTGCCCCGCTCCAAAGAGCACCATTTTCTTCACCTGAAACACTCCCCGCGGTTTTTTCACATGGTAACACACATTGCCCCCTTTTACAAGCCGCCCTCTGCTCTGGCGCGCATGAGCTCCAGGTTTCGCGCTATCCTCTCATCTGACGCGGCGAGAGAGGCGGCGCGCAGCGCGGCCTCATAGGCCTCACCATAGCGGCCGCTGTAGTAGAGCCCCAGCGAGAGCAGATCCCAGGGCAGGCTTCCCCAGGAGGCGGCCTCGCTGACATAGCTGCGCGGCCTTTCGGTGATGCGCAGCGCCTCGCGCGTGAGGTAGACGACGCCGTCCCAGTTCCTGTCCTCATAGAGCATGGCCGCGAGCTCCAAATATGGCTCGCGCAGGTGCGGAGCCTCGGCAACGGCGCGCCAGAGCCATTGCCTGGCCTCCTCGCGGCGGCCGAGCTGGATAAGGCAGCGGGATATGTAGCGCATGGAGGCGCAGCGCTCATCCGCCCAGGTTGCCCCCGGCAGCAGCAGATGGCGCTTTAGCGTGACCACAGCCTCCTGCCAGCGGCCGTGGAAGTAGTACTCCCGCCCCAGATAGTGCAGGCTGCGGTCGTCCTCCGGGTCCTCAAGCACTGACAGCTCAAGCAGCGGCAGATACTGCGCGCGGGATTTGGAGTCGTCTGCGCGGTGGTCGAGCTGCATGCCCTCAACGTAGACCTTGCCTCCCTCCTGCCCCGGCCCCGTCCATGTCAGCACCTCGTGAACAGGGTGCGTCCACATATAGCCAAGCCGGGAGTGGGCCTTCTCTGTCCAGAAGACATAGCCCTCGCTGCCGTCTGGATTGAAGTTCCATGTGTAGCGGTAGGCCGCGCGGCTTGTACCCGGCCTCCAGGCATTTTCCAACAGCTTTCTCCAGCCGGGATGCAGCAGTTCGTCAAGGTCGGTGCAGATACATATATCGGCGTCCAGAGGCACCAGCTCCAGCGAGCGGTTACGAGCGGTGTCAAAGCGCCAGGGGCGTATTATCTCGCATTCAACTGCTGCCCCTCGTGCGCGCAGCTTCTCAATCGTGTCGTCCTCAGAGCCCGTGTCAAGGACATAGACACCGTCGGCCTCGCACATCGAGTCCATCCAGCGGTCGACAAACTTGCTCTCGTTTTTACAGATGGCGTAGACATATACCTTCACGCTCTCACCTCATTGAAAATTGGGAGGACGGATGACCGTCCTCCCTTCCCTCAGGTAGCGAGCAGACCCGCTGTCCTGAGGTTTGCCAACAGCTGGTTGAACTGCTGGACGATGTCAGTAGTGCTTGTCGCGTCGTTGACTGCGGCAGCCGGCGTGATAGTTGCGCTCGGCCCGGTAGGACCGGTCGGGCCGGTCGGGCCTTCTGCGCCCTGAGTTCCGGCTGCACCGGCGGGGCCGGTCGGACCCGTCGGGCCCTCGTTGCCCTGAGTTCCCTGAGAGCCCTGCGGGCCTGTCGGGCCGGTGGGCCCGGTGGGACCTTCGTTGCCTTGCGTGCCCTGAGCCCCCTGTGGGCCGGTAGGACCGGTCGGGCCCGTACCGCTTGGCCCCGTGGGGCCTGTCGGCCCTTCAGCGCCGGTGGGGCCTGTGGGGCCGGTAGGCCCGGTGCCGCCGGGGCCGGTCGGGCCGGTTGGACCCTCAGCTCCCGTAGGCCCGGTGGGGCCGGTCGGACCCGTGCCGCCTGGGCCGGTCGCCCCGGTCGGGCCTGTAGGCCCGACGCTGCCGGCAGCTCCCGTGGGGCCTGTAGGGCCGGTTGGGCCTACGCTGCCAGTAGCGCCCGTGGGGCCGGTTACCGTGACCAGGCTGTAGTCGGCGCTTGTGCCGGGCGTACCGGTTGGATCGTTGATGTCGGCGACATAGAGCCCGCCGTTGTAGAAGACAAAGTCGCCCTGGCGGTAGCGTCCGGAGGCTGAGAAGGGCTGTACGGTCTCAAGACCCTCGCCGATGGGACCGGTCGGGCCCGTGGGGCCGGTAGGCCCGGTCGGGCCGGCTGCGCCGGTGGGGCCTGTTGGGCCGGTTGCGCCGCCTCCGCCCGGCCAGATGGGACGGCAGGGCGAGCAGGGATTTTCCCAGCACTTGACGACATTCATGCGGCAGTCGCAGCTGCCGCTGTCGGCGCTTGTGCCGGTTGAAGTGCCGCTGACGCTCTCGCTTTCGGCAGCGGAGCCGCCGCAGCGGCACGTATTGAAGCATTTCGACATGCGCTTACTCCCTTCACCATGGTTTCAGAGGACGCGGGCAGGATACCCGCGTCACCCCATTGTATGCGCCGGCCGCCGCTTTGCCAACGCGCGGCTCACCACGGCGGCGGCCGCGTCATATTATGGCGCGGGGAAACCCGCAAGCTTTTGACTGGAGGCTAACTCGTGGAAAATACCGAATGCACCTATAAACAGGGCGCGCTGCCCGGCTGCGCGGCGCTGGGGCTCGCCGTCATGCCCTCGCAGGGCTCGGCGGAGCCGGCCTATTCCAACGCCGAGGCGCTCGCGCGCGGCACGCTCTTCCCGGGGCTCGACCTGCCCTTTATGAATATCGTCAACAAAATGCCGGCCAAGACCACGCCGCTGCGCGAGCTGATGGCGCTGGACTTCGTCTGCAATGAGCTGGCCCTCTATCTGGACACGCACCCGTCTGACAGCGAGGCCTTCGCGACCTATCAGTCCATGCTGAAGCTCTATGAGGAGGGGCGAAACACCTACGCCGCCGAGTACGGGCCTCTGCAGCGCAGCGACATGGCCTACGCTCCCAGCTTTAACTGGCCAAACGACCCCTGGCCGTGGGACTACGTCAAGGAGGGCTGAGCGATGTTTGTTTATCAGAAGAAGCTGCAATACCCCGTGCGTATCAAAAACCCCAATCCCATGCTGGCAAAGATAATCATCAGCCAGTACGGAGGGCCGGACGGCGAGCTCGGAGCCAGCCTGCGCTATCTCACGCAGCGCTACTCCATGCCCTATCCTGAGCTCAAGGGAATCCTGACCGACATCGGCACCGAGGAGCTCGGCCACCTGGAGATGATAGGCGCGATAGTCCACCAGCTTACGCGCAATATGACCGTCGAACAGATAAAAGCGGGCGGCTTTGCCGACTACTTTGTCGACCACACGGCCGGCGTCTACCCCGTCGCGGCTTCCGGCGCGCCCTTCAACGCCGTCTGCATGGCCGTCAAGGGCGATGTGATTGCCGACCTCACCGAGGACATGGGCGCGGAGCAGAAGGCGCGCGTGACCTATGACAACATCCTGCGGCTTTCCGACGACCCGGACGTCAACGACGTGATACGCTTCCTGCGCGAGCGCGAGGTAGTCCACTACCAGCGCTTTGGCGAGGCTCTGCGCATGGCGAGCGAGAGACTGGATCAAAAGAATATCTACGCCGTCAACCCGGCGTTTGATAAGTAAGAATATAAAAAAGGGCCCGGCTCATAGAGGAACCGGGCCCTTTTTCGCTTATTTGCACTTGCGGCCGAACACCTGTCCGCGCAGGCGCTCTCCCGTCGGCGTGGCTGCCAGTCCGCCTCGCGCGGTCTCGCGCAGGGCGCAGGGGAGGCTCTCCCCCACCTCGCGCATGGCGTCTATGCACTCGTCGGCGGGGATCCTGCTTGCTATGCCGGCCAGGGCCATTTCAGCGGCGGTGAGGGCTATGGCCGTGCCGGCTGCGTTTCGCTTTACGCAGGGGATCTCGACCAGCCCGGCGACAGGGTCGCAGACCAGGCCGAGCTGATTCTTTATCGCGATTGCGCAGGCCTCGGCGCAGCTTTGCGGCGTACCTCCCATGACCTCGCAGACTGCCGCGGCCGCCATGGCGGAGGCGCTGCCGCACTCGGCCTGGCAGCCGCCCTCCGCGCCGGAGATG
>CALWYR010000116.1 GCA_944385805.1 uncultured Oscillospiraceae bacterium | reverse complement strand
CGTGGTGTCCGTCACGCCGGTGATGATGCCGTTGTCAATGGCCCAGGCCATGGCCGTGGCCGCCCAGGCGTTCACACTGGCGGCGTCGCTGTAGCCGGACAGAGTGGCGTCGGTCGTAGGCTCGCCTGCGAAGCGCCAGAGCATGGTCACGAGCTGCTCGCGGGTGATGAGGCCGTTCGGGTCGGTGCCGTCGCTCACGCCGCTGCGCACGGCCCAGGCGCGGGCCACGCTCTGCCAGCCGGTGCCGCTGACCGTCTCGCCGTCCATGCGGGCGAGGACAGCCCAGACCATGGAGCGGGTCAGACCCGCGTCGGGCTCGAAGGTCGTAGCCGAGGTGCCCTGCATGAGGCCGTTCGCGTAGACGTAGGCCACCGCGTCGGAGTACCAAGCCCCGGCCGGGACATCGACGAAGCCCGCCGAGCCGGAGACGAAGTTGACGCTGACGGTCACAGCGCTCTCGGGCATGACAAAGCTGTAAGTCGTGGAGTTCACACGGGTCACCTCAACCGCGCCGTCCTCGCCGGTGACGGAGACGGAGCCGACAATGAAGCCCTCGTCGGGGGCGACGGTGACAGTGATAACGCTGCCCTTGGAGGTGTTGGAGTAAGAGACGTCAACGCTGCCGTTGGCGGTGTCGGCGACAGTGATGGGGTAAGTGTCGGGGACGTCGATGTCGGGGCCGTCATCATCCGGGGTGCGAGCGGTAACGGTGACTGTGCAGGTTGCAGAGGTCAGTTCCACATCGCCCAGCATGATACGGGCGGTGATAGTAGCCGTACCAGCGGCCACGCCGGTAACGGTGCCGTTGTTAACGGTCGCTATACTGTCATTACTACTGGCCCATGTCAGGGTCGCGCCGGAGGGCACGGTTGCGTCAACATTCAGGGCACTGGTAGAGCCAACAGTGACGCTGGCAGTGGTGGGAAGGGAGAGCGCGTAGCCCAGCGAGGGGGTGTCGCCGCCTTCGGAGGGCTTATCAATATAACTTCCCAGGCTGCTCGCCGCATATGCGTCGCTGGCCTCTGCCGGATAATAAATATTTGCCGTATAGGGTGAATCCGGCTTGGACATGAACAACCCGCTACCGAATGTGGGAGGGGTCGTCCCCTGCATGATGATGACGGAGGAACCGTCGTTTTTCAATGCGCCTTTTAGGAAATTATTCCCAATACTCCTCACCGTGGACGGGATGTTGATGTACTCCAAGGCGTCAGCAGGGGTGCCGCCTACGACAGTCACTCCTCCAGGTATTCCAGGAATAGACGGAATATTAATGTCAACCCTTGGGGCGTAATTGAACGCGTCATCGCCGATTGTCAGCAGGCCCTCCGGCAATGTTACCTCCGCCAATTCAGTACACATATAGAACGCGCCATCGCCGATGGCAGTTGTGCCCTCCCGTACATTGACAGAGGTAATCTGGTCATCCAGAGCGCTCAGTAGTTCGGTGCCTTTGTATAGGACGCCGCTGACATTTGCATATGGGCTTCCGTCTGCGAACACCACATTTTTTGCGTTGGGATAACTGCCGCTCAAACTGTAAAAGGCTTCATATACGCCGTCTTTTACGCTGGCGGGAATTGTCAGCGTTTCAAGTGCGGAGCATCCATTGAACGCCCCGCTTCCAATCGTGGTGACGCTGGATGGAATATTCAGGGAGGTGAGTGCGGCACAGTTATTAAATGCACCCCCACTGATTTCCGTAATTGTATCGGGAAGGGTGACGCTCGTTAGTGTTGCATCTTTAGGATATTGGATGCCAAATGCCTTGCCGATTTTCGTGACCGTATATGTTTTGTCCTCATGCGTTACGGTTGCAGGAATTACAATGTCCCCTGTGTAGGTAGAATCTGTCGGCCCTGTAATTGGATGAGTGCTGGGGTTTACAACTATGGCGGTATCCTCTGTCAAAGGCTCATAAGTGATTCCATCTACTTCGAAGCACGGGCACTCTTCTTCAGAGAGAAGTGTCCCCTGAACCTCCGAAGAATGCTGTCCTTCTCCGAACGCCCCTGCCGTCACCGGCAACAGGGACAGTGCCAGGGTCAAGGCCATAACTAACGCCAATAACCGCTTTTTCATATTTTCAATCCTCCTTCAACCTTTTGAGTAATGCGTGGGTTCAGAACTTATTATACCCGGTATATCGGGAATATTCAATAGCGGGATCAGAAAATATAATAAGAACCACAAGCGAGGTGGTTTTTATGATCGTGTATGACCCGCTCTGGGAAACCATGAAACGCAAGGGGATCACGACCTACACGCTGATCAAGGACTACTCGTTCAGCCGTGGGACGCTGGACTCCCTCAAGCAGAACCGCAACATCTCCACCGCAACCTTGAATGATTTGTGCAACATCCTTCAATGCGATGTGGAAGATGTCCTGCGGCATATCCCGGACGAAACAAAAAACGACGCTTGACAGGCACAGTTATCCCGTGTCGTCAAAGCGTCGTTTTACTTTATATGGGGTCGCGAAATTTACTTGATTTTGGACAGCACAAATGAGCAGAGAATTACCTGCTCTGCTCTGCTCTGCTCTGCTCTGCTCTGCTCTGCTCTGCTCTGCTCTGCCGTCAGTATATCGCGCGTCCTCACGGGTTGTCAACCCCTTGTTTGCAATAAAAGTATGTAATTTAGATTACCACACTTTTGGGCGTTTGTAAAGGCTCATCGGCTGAGAATTTCCCGTCTGCCACGGCAGGGCCTGAACATTGCCCGGAAGCCCCTGATATACCTGCGTTTCCGCCGGTTCGGCGGTTGAGTTTTACGACAAATACGAGCCAGGCTATGATATGCAATAAAACAGCGACGACTGTGTTGGCCGCCGCTGTTTTGCATTTTTCGTTTCGGAAGATACTGCGTTATTGATGTGTCTTTCGCTGCGGCATGCCGCCATTATGCCAAAGTGCCATCATTCGTATCGCACTTTACTTAGGACTGCTCATCTGATTCTACTGCCGGCTTAACCATTTCAGCAGGCCATAGTCCTCGCTCAGATAAGCGATACCCGGCAGGTCGAAATGGTCGGCTCCTTCTATAACCGTCACTGCGGCACTGCCGCCGGTTGTCTCCAGCTGCTGGGCAAATTCCAGACTGTACTCTGGCTCTATAATGGTATCTGCCGAGCCAACAAAAGCCCATACCTCTGTCTGAGACAGCGCCGCAAGACTTTCTTCGGTGGGGAACGCCGCCCCGCTCAGAGGCGCGACGCGGGAAAATACGCCGGGAAGCGCGGCGGCGAGTTCCCATGCGCCTGTGCCGCCGAGACTGTGACCGGTAAGACTTATTCCGTCCGGGTCGAGGGCGAATTGCTTTTCCAGCGAAGCAATAAGCTCACGGATTGCCTCCGCACTCCCGCCCCAGTTTCCTGATTCGAGCTGCGGCATAACTATATAGGCGGGAACATCCCCGAACAGACCGTCGCGGAGATATTTGGGGAAACCGCTGTCCATCAGCAGCTCCAGATCCTTTCCACGAGAGTCTCCGCCGTGCAGATAAAGGATCAATGGCATTCCCGGCTGAGCGTCCTCGGGCGTATAGAGCCAATAGCCGAGTTCTCCGTCAGAGGCAGTGAAGCTGTTTTCGGTCAGTGAGGCCTCGCCGTACCCGACGCTGAGCAGGATCTCTTGTCCCATGTCCACAAGCAGACGCCCCTCCACCTCGAACTCCATCGCCTTGTCCAAGTCGAAGGCAGGATCGGACGGAGAGGCCTTGGTGTGATAGGGTATGCTGTGCGCTGCCCCTACCAGCGCCGCGCACCGGGAAGCCTCCTCCGTGTCCATATTGAAGGCTCCGTCGCAGCAGAAAAATGCATAGTCTATATCCCACTCTGCCATGGAGCGCATCTGATTCGTCATTGAAGTGTCACCGCTGACGTAAATACTGACGCCGTCGCTGAGCGTGAGTACATAGCCCACGCAGTCCTTCACACTGTGATTGGCGTTATATCCCGCCTCGACCGCCTGAACAGTGACGTAGCCCAGATCAAAGCTCTGGTGTACTCCGCCCGCGAGCGCCTCATCCTGCGTGATTATCCGGCAGTCCGGATTGCGCGAGGCGACGAGCTCGGTTCTGCTGTGGTCAGGGTCGTCGTGGGTGACGAGGATGAGATCCGCACTCAGGTCGTAGCCGCTGCCGGCGTAGGGGTCGATGTAGATTACCTTGCCCTCCGGCGTGACTATGCGGATGCTGCCCTGGCCCTGATAGAGCAGCCTTGCCAGCTCCGCTTCGCCGAGGCCCAGGGCGTTATAGACCAGTATCGCCATGTCTCCGCGGGCCAAGGGCTCGCCGCCCGCCTGCTCCGAGACACGCTCCGTGAGGGCGAGGGCCTCGCCGATGTGCATATAACCATCTGGATAGCCTCCCAGATTCTCTGCCTCCGTACCGTAGCCCAAAGCCCTGACGAGCATGGTCACGCACTGCTCGAGCGTGACGTTCTCCTCCGGTGCAAAAAGCGTGTCGCTCATGCCCTCTATGAGCCCTGCCGACGCGGCGGCAGAGACATAGGCTCGAGCCCAGTGCCCCTCCGGCACGTCTGAGAAGGTCTTACCGCCGGACAAGTCCTCGCAGCCGAAGGCTCTCACCAAAATCGCGGCCATCTGCGCGCGGGTAAGGCTCGACTGCGGGGCGAAGCTCGTCTCCGTCATTCCTTCTACAACACCCAGCTCATACAGCGCGCCGACTGCCGTCTCGCACTCAAGACCGCTCACATCGGCAAAAGGGGCAGCGCCGGCATAGCTGCTTGGCGCCATTGCCAGGAGCAGCGCCGCAGTCAGCGCGCCCGAAAGCAGTTTTTTAAGCATAACAAACCCTCCTTTGGCCTGTGGCATTTATTTTAGCACGGCCGCCTGAGGCAGCTCGAGAGTCAAACTGAGGCAATGCTGCGGCAACCCTTTACCGGCCGCTGCGGCAGTGCTATCATGGCCGCAGTGCAAAACGAATCAAAGGAGGAGCACGCCATGAAAAAAGCCATAGCCCTCGTTACAGCCGTCTGCCTCGTTCTCTGCCTGCTGCCCGCTGCGGTACTTGGCTCGGACGACGATATGCTGATGTATGAAAACAGCGATTTTATAGAAAAGGAGCAGCCCGAGCTCGACGAGGAAACGAAGGAGTTAATAGCCCTCTGCCAAAGCGAGCCGACATTGGAGAACTATCTGAAGCTGCGCGACAAGGTCATTGGGAACTACAACGCCGTACTTGCGCGTAAGGAGGAAAAGCTCGCCGAACTGATTGTCGAAACCGATGGCAAACCCGACGGCGGCGAGCTCGTCGCCGAGATGGAGGAGATAGTCCAGGAAATGTACGTCAATTACTGGAGCCGCATCAACAGCAGCATGCTCCGCTTCACGGATCCCCGCCTCCTCGACTGGCATGTCGACGCCGCGTCGCACTATGAGTATATCCCGGTCATGGGCGCTGGCGAGAGCATATACATAAAGCGCACCCCGGTCACCAACGCGGAGTACGGTGAATTCATCGCTGCGACCGGCTATCCCGCGCCTGAGAACTGGCTCGGGGGCAGCTATCCTGCCGGGGAGGACAACTACCCGGTAAACTTGGTTTCCTACGAGGATGCCGAGGCCTACTGCGCCTGGCTGACGCAGGAGGACGGCGTCAACACCTATCGCCTGCCCAGCGAAAGCGAGTGGGAACTTGCCGCAGGACACATGCCCAAGGACGCCGACTTCAACTGCGGCGTCAACGACGGCAGAACGCCGGTGGATGAATATTCCGATGTTACCCGTGGCGCTCACGGCGCCGTCGACTTCTGGGGCAATGTGTGGGAGTGGACCTCCACCGTCCGTTCTGAGGAGGACGGCGTCACTGTCCTTGGCGTCAAGGGCGGTTCCTGGAAATCGGAGCGGACGGACTGCCGCACCGAATACCGGGACGAGAGCCGGGACGCCTCCCATGGGTATGAGGACGTGGGCTTTCGCGTCATTCAGGTGCTGAACGGTGAGGAGCCTGAGCAGACGGTGGAACTTGCCACAATGCCCGCACCCGTCGTGACGGCGGCCGCTGTGTCGGATAGCGCCGTCAGGCTTTCCTGGACAGCGGTGGAAGGTGCCGTCGAGTATCAGATCTTCTCCTATGACTCCGAAACTGGTCTTGTCGCTATGCTCGAGCGCACGAGCGGCACTCAAATCGTGCTGGACGGCCTCGAGCCGGAGCGCGAATACGCCTATATCGTCCAACCGCTCTCTTATACCTCCATTGGTGACAACGTTTCTGCCCAATACGCCGTCACGGTCACGACCACCCAGCCCGCGGAAGGGGAAAACAGCGGCTTCACCGACGTGCCCGCGGACGCCTGGTACGCCGGGGCGGTGGATTACGTCCGCGAAAACGGCCTGATGGATGGTACCGGCGGTGGAACCTTCAGCCCTGATGAGAACACAAGCCGCGCCATGATTGTTACCATCCTCTGGCGGCTTCAGGGCGAGCCGGAACAGGAGGGTGCGGATGTATTCACAGACGTAGAGCCGGGCGCGTGGTATGAGGCTGCGGTGACCTGGGCAGCGGAAAGCGGCATTGTCGACGGCTATAGCAGCGTTCTCTTCGGGCCCGGCGATGCCGTAACGCGCGAACAGCTGGCCGCGATACTTTACCGTTTTGCCGCTGTGCACGGCGCGGATACCTCGGCCTTCGCCGGCCTCGCCTCCTATGCAGACTTTGACTCGATAAGCGCCTACGCTGTGAGGGCCATGCAATGGGCCTGCGCCGAAGGCCTCATCACCGGCGTCAGCGCGGACATCCTCGACCCGGGCGGCACCGCCACCCGCGCCCAGACGGCCACGATATTGATGCGCCTCTGCGAAAACGTCCTCAAATAAAGAGAAGGGGAACCGGCTGAAATTCCGGCTCCCCTTCTTTGGCTTACTACCGCAAAGCTGCGGCAGGGCTTTACCGCGGAGCTAACAGATGATATTATAGAAGAAAACGTGGAGGTGCTTAACATGCCTCAAACCATATATGTGGCAGACGACGAAAAGAATATACGTGAGCTAATTTCTGCCTTTCTCAGGCGCGAGGGCTTCGACGTCGAGGCTTTCTCCAGCGGGGATGCCCTGCTCGCCGCTTGCGGAAAATCCCTGCCTGACCTGGTAGTGCTGGACATAATGATGCCTGGCATGGACGGGCTGAGCGTTTGCTCTGCTCTGAGGAGAGCCTCGGCTCAGCTTCCAATAATCATTGTCTCGGCCAAGGACAGCCCCTACGACCGGGTCACCGGCCTGACGCTTGGCAGCGACGACTACCTTGTCAAACCATTCCTGCCTCTGGAGCTGGCCGCAAGGGTAAAGGCTCTGCTGCGCCGGGCATCCGCTGAGGGTGCGGCAGAGGCCGGGCAGCGCGGCGAGCTGGAATATGGCCCGCTCAAGCTCTCGCCCGAGCTGCGAGCCGCCGAGCTCGACGGCGAGAACCTCCCGCTGACGCCGACGGAGTTTGACTTTCTCGCCTACCTCATCCGCAACCGCAGCCGCGCCGTCAGCCGGGAGGAGCTGCTCGAGACCCTCTGGCAGCTGGACAGGCAAGCCGACACCCGGGCGGCAGACGATCTTGTCAAACGCCTGCGCCGCAAGCTTCGCGAGAAGGGCGGTGCGGTGAGGATAGAGACCGTCTGGGGCTACGGCTTCCGGCTCTCCTGCGGGGGGGCGGAGGGATGAAGCGGCGCACTCTGCTCACACGGCTGCTTTTGCCGCTGCTCGCGGTGCTGATACTGCTGCCGCCGCTTGTGTGCCTGATCTTCCGGCAGGCGGCAGAACGTTATGCATACGACGAGGCCGCGGACGATTTGGAGGCTCTGCAGCAGAACATCCTGCCGCTCATGGAGAGCGGCTTCACCGCCCGCCCCGCCTCTCCCGAAGAGGCCGAAGAGCAGGTGGGCGACTTTCTGCGTCAGGCTGGAAGTGCGGTGCATCGTATCGGTGGAGGAGCGAGGCTCATCATCCTCGGCACAGAGTCCCAGCTCGTCTATCCTCATGACGAGGATGATCGTGAAGCGGCTGCGCCGCTCGCCGCCGAGCTTGCCGCTGCCATTGACTCGGGTTTGCTCAACCAGGGCGGCGAGGCTGCCGGCTGGACGGATTC
This sequence comes from uncultured Oscillospiraceae bacterium, assembly GCA_944385805.1. Taxonomy (GTDB): domain Bacteria; phylum Bacillota; class Clostridia; order Oscillospirales; family Oscillospiraceae; genus Scatomorpha. Next base: position 4,048 of record CALWYR010000116.1, on the reverse strand, counting down.
CTCCGGCGAGGAGTATCTGCTGCGCGTCTACGAGGTGCCGACTCAGTCCGTACGGCTGCAATGGCTCATCACCTACTGTTCAGTCTCGTCGATAAGCGGGTGGGTAAATCAGGCGAGCCTTCTTGTGCTACTCATCTCCGCTCTCTTTGCCGCGGCGGCCATAGCCGTCCTGTGGCTCACGGCGCGCTCCGTAAGCCGCCCGCTGCAGCGGCTTTGCGGCGAGGCCGGGCGGATTGGGTCGGGAAATTTCTCCGAAATCGGGCAGCCATTTTCCATACGCGAGCTGGAGCAGCTGCGGCTGGCCATGAACGAGATGTCCCGCCGCCTTCAAAGCAGCGACCGGGTGCAGAAGGACTTCTTCCAGAACGTCTCGCACGAGCTGCGCAATCCGCTCATGTCCATCAGCGGTTACGCCCAGGGCATTGAGCAGGGAGTGTTCCCCGAGCCGAAGGACGCCGCCCACACCATCCTGGAAGAAAGCGTCCGGCTGACCGGGCTGGTGAACAGCCTGCTCACACTATCCCGGATGGAGAGCGGACAGAACGCGCCGGCGCTGACCCCGGTTTTGATTGAGGAAGCCATCGGGGACTGCCTGGATCGCTTTCATGGACTGGCCCTGCAAAAGGGCGTTACCCTCGCCGCCCCGGCCGCAGATGGAATTCTTGCCGTCCTGGGCGACGAGGAGTTGCTGGGAAAGGTGCTGGACAACCTGGTGAGCAACGCCGTCCGCTACGCGAAAACCGCCGTCACAGTGACTGTGACGGCAGAGAAAGGACATGTTCAAATCTCCGTCTTGGATGACGGAGCAGGGATTGCAGAGGGCGATCTGCCACACCTGTTCGAGCGCTGCTTCAAGGGTTCCTGCGGCAATTTCGGACTCGGCCTTTCCATCGCCCAGACAGCCGCCAAAGCCATGGGCGGTACCCTGACCGCCGCCAACCGCCTGGAAGGCGGCGCAATATTCACCCTAACACTTAATCAATCCTCAGTGAATCTATAAAAATTGAGTATGAGTGTCTGCTGGAACGCACCACTCTTCAATACCACCACGGCAATTCGAGCCACAGGTCATCCATCGCCTGCGTGTGGAGATTTTTCGCGCGGTTCTCGCTCAGGTGGAAGTGGCGCGCGGCGGCGTCACCCGCCTGTGCGAGCGCGCAGAGCCGCTCATTGTCCGGCATCCTGCTGCTTCTCCTTGGCGTAGTCCATGGTGGTCTGCGCGAACTCCGTGAGCGCCTTGCCGAGCTTTTCGAGCGCCTCCGGCTGCGCGCCCTCCATGCCCGCGACGCTCTGTGTGACGGCTGAGGCGAACAGCTCCGGCGTCACCTGCGCCTTTTGTATGTCCCCGCCTTTGGTCAGCGAGGCGTACATCTGCTGCGTGACCTCTTTGGTCAGCGTCTGCGCCGCCGTGAGGTCGTTGCCCAGCTCTTTCTTGACCTCCTTGAGCGCCGCCATGAAAGCGTTTTGTATCGTGGTGAGGTCGGCCTGGTACACCGGTACGCGCTGCCGGTTCGCATCCCGCGCGGCCTGCACGGAGAGGCCCAGTTCCTCGACGTCGTAGTTCTTACGGTCGGGGATATTCACCACAACGAGCAGGAAGTCCGTGGAAACGTTGAAGGCCCTGGCGATGCGGATAATGTGCTCGGCGCTTATCTTGTCCGTTTTGCGGGATTTCAAGGCTCCATGGTGTTTCCTCCGTATATTCAGGCAGACGGGCAAAATCCCGTCAATCTTTTTCAGGAGGTAATGCCTTTGAATCTGTATGAAGCCGTAAAGACATCGGTGAGTGTGCCGGAGGCCGCGGGGCGCTATGGGCTGGACGTGGGGCGCTCGGGCATGGCGCGCTGCATCTTTTGAGGCGCCCTTTTGGTTTGACGGCAAGAGCATCAACGAGGCGCTTTTCTGCGACGACTTCTTCAGCCGTCACAGGCTTGTCTATATCAACGGCGCGTTTTTCACGCCGGACGGGCGCGTCACGGACGAGCTGGCTTTGCGCGGCGAAATCTTCGAGGAGCTGCGCTGCTGCGCCGTGAGCAACATCCCGCGCAAGATCTCCAACATTCTCGAGCTTATGAAGCTCGCGGCGCGCGTGGAAGACTTGCCGCCGGAGCAGGACAGAATACATGTGGCAAATGGCACAATATTCCAAGGCAGTTTGAAATCAATTCTGATAACTGTACTTTAACAGTGAACTATCTTGATACTGTTTGGAATATCGGAGAGGATAAGCTACAAAGAGATTTAATCTACAATACCGTTGCGGCTATGGCTGCGATTGATAATTTGTCGGGGATAACCTATAACTTTTCCGGTGATAGCTATTCCTTTGAACGAACGCAAATTGAAGATATATTCGGCGCTCCCTTGTCAAATCTGCTTGAACAGGAGAAGTGGAGCAATGATGTACAAGACAAATTAGAGGATACGGATTTTGTTGAACAATTTTATAAATAGCAAACCCGGCCTGCGGTCAAGATGAACGCCGCCGTTTCCGGAGAAATTGAACGTGCAAATTGCCGGTCCTTTATGGTATAATCGGCCGGACAAATAATCCGGAAAGGAACGCGAACGCTATGACAAAAGTTTTATTCGTATGCCACGGCAATATTTGCAGGTCGCCGATGGCGGAATTTATGTTTAAGGCTATGGTCGAGGAGGCCGGGAGGGCGGAGGAATTCTTTATCCGCTCGGCGGCGACGAGCTCGGAGGAGCTCGGCAATCCCGTCTACCCGCCCGCGCGGCGCGAGCTGGCCAAGCACGGTATCGGCTGTGCCGGGCACGCAGCGCACCGCGTGACGCGCGCGGAGTATGACCAATATGACCTCATAATCTGCATGGACAACGAAAACCTGCGCAATCTGCGCCGCCTCTCCGGAGGGGACCCGGAGGGGAAAATCTCCCTTGTCCTCGACCACTGCGGCCGCGCGGGCCGGGAGGTGGCAGACCCCTGGTACACCGGCAACTTCGCAGCCACCTGGGACGACCTCAGCGAGGGCCTCGCCGGGCTGCTGAAGGAGCTGACGGAATGAAAATACCGGCGTCTTGCGACGCCGGTATTTTTTGTTCACACGATTCTCTTGTCGCGCTTCTGGCTGTCGTAATGCGCGTTGAGGAATGGCCTTATCACATAGTATATGAGCTTGTTTTCCAGGTTGAACATATACACGGTAAAGGTCGCGACGAAGGCGCCGAAGAGCAGCAGCGCGAGTTTGGCCGCCAGGCCGAGGAGCTTCTTTTTCATTTCCACCAATCCTTTCTCACCAGGCCTCGGAGTCGTCGAAGTCCACGAGAGTGGGGTCGAGCGGCTCCTCGCCGACAACGACGGACATGTAGCTGTTCACGCAGTTGCGCATGTCGCGGCGCGAGATAGTGCGGCAGTCCTCAAGGTCGTGCTCGATGAAGATGAAGTGGAAACCGAGGTCGCGCGCCTGCTCCTCCATCATGGCGTGGACGCCGTTCATGCCCTTGCAGGCGACGTTGTCGTTCATGAGCACCATGTCGCAGTTGAAGTTCTTGGCCCAGTCCCAGACGGCGTTGACGTTGTCCCAACCGCCGACGGCGTGGTGGCGCATGACGGCCTTCTCGGACAGCTCCGCGAGGTCCTTTATCGCCTCCTCGGGGTCGTCGGTGCTTATCATGTTGTGGCCCATGGTGGAGTCCATGTTCAGGACTATCGTAATGCCCCAGCAGTTCTGCGTCCAGGTGGGGAAGTCGGTGTAATACACCGCGCTCGGCCCCCAGAGGAACGCCCTGTGGCGGGTCTTGCCGCCGTAGGGGACGTACTTGCGCTCGTAGCAGCGGCGCATTATCTTGATGACCTTGCGGTCGGTCTTGGTGATGTAGTCCTCCTGGCCGTTGACGCTCGCCCAGGCGTAGAGGCGGTAGAGCGTCTCGGAGATGCCGCTCAGCGGCGAGTAGTCCGTCTTGAAGAAGTCCCACTTCTCGAGCTCGAGGGTGTTCTGCTCGTTCATGTGCTTGGCGCGCTCGAAGAGGGCGTCCCAGTCGTAGACCTCGCCGTACTCCTCCTCGATGAACTTTATCGCGTCCT
>CALWYR010000115.1 GCA_944385805.1 uncultured Oscillospiraceae bacterium | reverse complement strand
CGAGGCCATAGTCGCCCACGCGAAGAACGTGCTCTGCTGCGACATCCACACCCGCGAGCGCACCCGCAGGCACATCAGGGCCGCCGGCGGCGAAACCGTGCTCACCCTCTGTGACATCCTCAACGAGAGCGTCAACGGCTCCGGCTGGTGCCAGTTCGGCCTGCTCGGCTCCAACAAGGCCACCGAGGACAAGGTCAAGCTCTTCCCCAAGAACGCCCAGGCCGTCGCCGACGGCATCCAGCGCGAGCTCACGGCACGCACCGGCGCGAAGGTAGAGGCCATGGTCTATGGCGACGGCGCCTTCAAGGACCCGCGCGGCAAGATATGGGAGCTCGCCGACCCCGTCGTCAGCCCCGGCTTCACCGAGGGCCTGCGCGGCGTGCCCAACGAGCTCAAGCTCAAGTACCTCGCCGACAACGACTTCGCCGCCCTCAGCGGCGAGGAGCTGCGCGAGGCGATAAAGGGCTCCATCAGAGCCAAGGACGCCGACCTCAAGGGCCAGATGGCCAGCGAGGGCACCACGCCGAGGCAGCTCACCGACCTCATCGGCTCGCTCTGCGACCTCACCAGCGGCAGCGGAGACAAGGGCACGCCCGTCATCGTGGTGCAGAACTACTTCAAGAACTACGCGGAGGCCTGATTAAAAAAAGCGGGAGGGAAAAGAGCATGAAATGCCCCAGCTGCGGCCGCGAGGTCGTTATATCCACGGAGCTCTGCCCGTGGTGCGGCTACAAGTACAGCTTCGACGGCAGCGCCGTCAAGAAAGACCCCATCATCTACGACAAGGGCCCCTCTGACGTGGAGCGCGAGCGCCGGCGCGAAAAGCGCGAGGCGCGCGCCGCGCGCGAGGCCGCGGCCGGCGGGCACGCGCGCTGGACCGAGTCGGGCGTATTCAGCGACACGAAGACCAGCGGCGCGGCCGACGCCCGCCCCACCGCGGAGCCTGCCGCGGGGGCCGGCGCGAAGAGCATGAGGTGGTACCGCTTCCTAGTCAGCCTCCTTCTGCCGCTCAACATCCTCGGCTATATCTACAGCGGCGCGGTCACGATAACCGACTCCGTCAGCAGCCTCGCCGGCGACGGCGGCGCGATACTCGTCCTCGCCCCCTGGATACCCATGCTGCAGCTGGCCGTCGGCGTCATCTACATAGTCTTCGCCGTCCTCGCCGTCTCCGTGCGCAGGCAGCTGAAGAACATGAAGTGGAGCGGCGTCAGGACCTACAATCTCGTGGTGCTGCTGCCCGCGCTCGTCAACTTTGCCGCCAACGTGGCCTGGATGGCCTATCTGGAGCTCTACCCCGATCTCCTGCGCATGAACTTCTCCATCGTATTCTCGGTACTCTACGTAATACTCAACTCCATCTATTTCCGCAAGCGGCGCGAGATGTTCGACTGAGTCCATCCCCCGCGCAGCGAAGGGCGCTCTCTTTTGCAGCCGCAAAAGAGAGCGCCCCTTTGTTTTCCCCCCGGCGGAAGCCCGCCGGGGGATCTTTAATTTACTGGTACCGCGTCCAGTCGGGGTCGGCGGTCATTTCCGTCCAGTCCTCGTGGGCGTCGGGTCTGGTGTACTCGTGGCTGTTCGTCGCCTCCTGCACCGCGAAGTAGTACCAGGTGCCGGGCTGGTTGTCCGTCCAGGTACGCATATCCGGCAGCAGGTCTTCGTTCTCGACCGGGTCGCGGTTGAGGACGCGGTTGATCATCGTCATCGCCTCGGCGCGGGTGATGCGGTTGTCCGGGCGGAAAGTGCCGTCCTCGTAGCCGTTTATCCAGCCGAGGGCCGCCGCGCGCTCTATGCTCTCGCGCGCCCAGTGGGTGTACACGTCGCTGAATGTGCTCTCGGGCTCCACGCCGCTCTCGTCGAAACGGGCGAAGAGCGTCGCGAACTCCGCGCGGGTTATGGGCGCGTTCGGGTCAAATATCGTGTCGCTGCGGCCGGAGATTATCCCCAGCTTGACCAGCGTGGAGACCGCCGTGTTGTACCAAGCGCCCTCGCTCACGTCGGTGAAGCTGTTCGCGGTCGTCAGGTTCGCGTCGCGCACCTCGGGGTCGAGCAGGCGGAAGATTATCGTCGCGACCTCTGCGCGGGTTATCTGCCCGTTCGGCTTAACCGTGCCGTCGTCGTAGCCAATGACGTAAGCGAAGTGGTCGTCCCCGTTGAGCATCGGCGGGACGACGTCGTCAGGCTCGTCGTCATCGTCGTCAACCACCGGCGGCGGGTTGGGCACGTCGGGCTCGTCGTCCGGCTCGTCCGGCTCGTCGGCCTCAGCCTCCCACACCAGCGCGAAGGGGGAGAAGCTGCCGTTTGTCAGGTTGCCCGGCAGCGTGAACCAGACGCCGTTATCGTCTGTACGAACATCGATAGGCACTATTGTGGACGCGGAAATCAGCGCATTCAGCGCGTCTTCCGTCTCAACGTCATACTCGCGGTGCAGGCCGGTGAAGTGGAGCAGGCTGAACTCATAGTCGCCGTGGTTCTCCGCGACCCCGGCGGGGTACGGCCAGAAGATGGTGATATCCTTGTCGGTGCTGACCCAGGCATTGCCATCGTTCTCGTTGATGAGGTCGAGGTACTTGAACTGGTACTGCCCGTCGGTCAGGGTGTAGCCCTTAGTTGCGGCATAATCCACCAGCAGTTTGGTGGTGTTAGTGCCTCCTCCGGTAATGATGTCCTCTCTGGGGATCAGGTCGTCAAACATCAGGGAGATCTTGGGAGTGTCATTTTCGCCAAGCAGGCCAAGCTCTTCGCGCCCGTTGGTGTAGAACGTCGCGTCCGTAGGAATGACCGCGACGGCCATGCCGCTGCCGGTGTTCACCGCATCCTCAGTAGTGACTATCTCCGTGGCAATGTCCTTCGGGTCGGTCTCGTCCAGCACCTCCTCCGGGTCGGAGACGTTGCGGACGGTGAGGGTGCCGGGCTCGAATTTGATATTTGTTATTTTCCGGCCCTCGTATTCGGCGGTAATGCTGTCGTTATTCAGCAGATTCTTAGCCAGAGTCGTAAGGTCTATCGTGTACTCACCGGCTTTAAGGTCGTTGGTAGCCTTATCGCCGTTCTCGTCTGTAATCTGCACTATGAGACTGAACAGAGCGCCATAGTCCGCGGTGGGGATAACGTAGATGCCGGTATTTTCGCCGACTTCTTTAACGATGCCCAGCTCAATGTTGTGCGCGAGGCTGTATTCCTTCTCGTTACCATAAAGCGAAATCTTGAAGTTGATTTTTTCCACATCAACCGTCTCATCGCTCGCGGTGAACTTGTACCGGATCTCCGGGAAGGACGTGTCGCTCAGCGAGTCGCCGCCGGTGTAGGCGGTCATGTCGAGGATGCTGATGGTGACGTCGGCCTGCTCCAGCTTTTCGCCGAGGGTGAGGTACTGGAGGGTGTTGTCGTCCTCTGCAACTGTGTATTCGGCGTTCGTTTTGTCGGGATAATAGCGGTCTTCCAGCTCGTCATCGAACCAGCCGCTGTAGCCAAAGCTCTTTGCCGGACGCAGGGTGAAGGTGCCGGAAACCACTTGGCGGGCCGCCAGGCTGTCAAGCTCCATATCGTGATTCTGATCCCACGCGCCGTCAACAACTACGTTGAAGCCGCTGCCGTCGTCTTTAGCGTCACCGTTATAAAAGTCATTGGCCGCCATGTTGGCTTCGTTGCCGTAGATCTCAGCTGTGCCGTTCATGGTGAAAGTTCCCGCGTTGGCCACGCCGCCTCCGATGCCGGTCTCGTCATCCTTGCTGCCATCGACTTCGTTATCGGTGATTACGCCGCCGGACATGGTGAACGAGCCAAAGTTGGCCACGCCGCCGCCAATTGCGGCGGTGTTTCCGGAGATAGTGCCGCTGTTGAAAGTTACAGTGCCGCTGTTGTAAATACCGGCTCCGACGCCATCATCGTTTGCGCTGTTATCAGAGATGGTGGTCTCGTTAACGATAAGAGTACCCGCGACATACGCGCCGCCGCCCCAGCCTTTTTCGCCGCTGGAGGTGTTTTTTTCAAGCGTGCAATTATTGAGGTTCGTGGTGCCGCTGTCAACGCTGAGCGCGCCGCCGGCTCCGCTGCCATCGTTGCCGGAAAGCGTGCAGTTAGTCAGCGTAGCCGTACCCTGAGAACAGATACCTCCGCCCTGTTGCGCTTTATTCTCAGAGAGCGTACAATTGGTTAGCTCAGTTGTACCCTGGGAGTGGACGCCGCCGCCTTGTTGAGATTCGTTGCCAGTGATGTCGGTATTCTCAATCTTTACAGTTCCGCCCAAGTTGCAGAGGCCGCCGCCGCCCAAGGTAGCTTTATTTTGGGAAATCTCAGTGGGAGCTTCTTCCGTGCCTGTAATAGTCAGCGTCGCGCTGCTGGAATTATAGAAAACACCGCCGCCAATCATAGGATTATAACCTTGTGTCCCCATGGCCATATTTTCGGTGATCTTACAGCTGGTGATGGTAACATCTCCGCAGTCCCACAAACAGAGGCCGCCGCCGAGCTTTGCGGTGTTGCCAGAAACCGTGGTGCCAGTCATGGTAAGTGTGCAGCGTCGATCAAGGCAAATTCCGCCGCCGCCCGTATCATAGCTGTACTGTGCTTCGCCGAGAAACGCAGAATTGTTGGTAATCTCACTGTCTGTAATGGTCAAAGCAGCGCCGTTAGTCGCATAGATACCGCCGCCAGATTTTCCCGACGTAATTACTGCGCGGTTGTTGCTGACTAAGGCTCCATTCAAGTTGAGCTGACTGCCCGAGCCATTAACACAAATTCCGCCGCCCTGGTACTGCTCATAGCCACCGTATTCCACGCCATAGTTCCCACTGATCTCTGCCGGGGCATCCTTGTCCGCAGAGTTCACGGTGAAAATGCAGTTGGAAGAAACATACACACCGCCGCCGTGGCCTTCAGCGCTTCTACACGCAAGCGTATTCTGCGAAATCTTGCCGCCGGTCATAGTCATGATGCTGCCGTCAGTCAGATAAACGCCGCCGCCATTACGCGCCATATTGCCGGAGATTTCGCCGCCGGACATATTGAACGTGCCGCCGCTGACATAGACGCCGCCGCCGTTAACATTACTGCTCGGTTTATCCCCCTCAATAACGTTATTCCCGCTTATCGCGCCGCCCTCCATGGTCAGGGCGCCGCCGTCAACGTGGATGCCGCCGCCGTTGGCGTCCTTGCCGCCGGTGATCTTGCCCTCGCCTTTTTCCGACGAGTCCTCGATGGTCAGATCGCCGCCCTCTACTACTTTGATGACACTGCCTTCCCCGCCGCCGTTCAGCGTCCAGCCTAAAAGGTCGATGGTCAGCTCTCGGTTGATGACGATAGCCTCATCGTTCTCGCCGCGGGTCAGGTTACCACCCAGCGTGATGCTGGTAGCTTCACCTTTGATCGCATTTACCAGCTCACCCCAGCTTTCCACCGGCTCAATCTCGGCGCTGGGGGCGGACGAATCATTGCCGCCGCCAGTGTCTGAAATTTCCGACTCGGAGGAGTCACTGCCGCTGCCGGCGGTGTACAGTTCGCCGGCGGGAGGCGCGTCTGCGGCCAGGGCTCCGGACGGCAGGAGGGCCAGCGCCAATGCCAGCGCCATCAGGATTGCCAGAATTTTTCTTTTCATGTTCTGCTCTCCTTTACTCTGTTAGTGCTAGAGAGCCTTGGCTCGGCAGCTTGCCTGCCGAGCCAAGGGGTTCCCCTTGCGTATGTTCAGTTATCCCGTGTGAGGGCCCTGCCTCTCACTGATACCGCTCCCAATCGGGGTCGGCGGTGATCTCCGTCCAATCCTCATGGGCGTCGGGCCTCGTGTACTCGTGGCTGTTCGTCGCCTCCTGAACCGCGAAGTAATACCACGTGCCGGGTTTGTTGTCCGCCCAGGTGCGCATATCCGGCAGGAGGTCGCCGCTGTCAACCGGGTCGCGGTTGAGGACGCGGTTGATCATGGTCATGGCCTCGGCGCGGGTTATCTTGTTGTCCGGGCGGAACGTGCCGTCCTCGTAGCCGTTTATCCAGCCCAGCGCCGCCGCGCGCTCTATGTACTCGCGCGCCCAGTG
>CALWYR010000114.1 GCA_944385805.1 uncultured Oscillospiraceae bacterium | reverse complement strand
ACTACGACCACATCTGCGGCGCTCTGCGCGACGTGCGGGAGAAGGGCTACGGCGTCGTAATGCCGCTGCCCGGCGAGCTGCACCTCGAGGAGCCGCAGATAGTCCGCCAGGGCGGGCGCTACACCGTGCGGCTCAAGGCCAGCGCACCGAGCATACACATGATGATGACGAACATAGAGACCGAGGTCACGCCCGCCCTCGGCGGCGAGAAGGCCAGCGAGGAGATCATGGGCTTCCTCCTGCAGGGCTTCGACGGCGACGTCAGCCGCATCTGGGAGAGCAACATCTTCGGCAAGAGCCTCTACGACATAGCAGAGGAGGGCCTCGAGGCCAAGATAAAGCGCATGCCGCCCAACGTGCAGAACAAGCTGCGCGCCACAATGGAGCGCATTGTCAACGAGGGCAGCGGCGGGCTTATATGCATCATACTGTAAAGGAGCCGGGGCAAGTCCCCGGCTCCTTTGCCGCATTGACGCGCGCGGCGTGATGGGATATACTTGGATAAACACTAGAGAAAGAGGTCACGACATTGCTTTTGAAAAAAGTGACGCGCTCGTCGCCGGAGCTGCCCGCGCTGCTGAGCCTCTACGAGAGCGCCTTCCCGGCCAACGAGCGCTGGGGCTTGGACGCGGTTATTGACGACAAGAGCGGTATAAGCGAGCTGCTGAGCTTCTCCGAGGGGGAGGAATTCCTCGGCCTCGCTGTGCTGCTCAGCCTGGGAGATATCTCCCACATAATCTATTTCGCCGTGGCGGAGGGCGCCCGCGGCCGGGGCTGCGGCAGCGAGGCGCTGCGCCTCATACGCGAGGAGAAGCCGGGGAAGAGGCTGCTGGCTGACATCGAGCGCGAGAGGCCGGGCGCGGACAACAACGGCCAGCGCCGCCGCCGCAAGGCTTTCTACGAGCGCAGCGGCTACAGCGAGGCCGGGGTCTATTACAGCTGGCAGGGCGAGGACTACGAAATAATGATTAACGGCGGCCGCATAGGACAGCGCGAGTACTTCCGCTTCTGGGACGGCGTGGATGAAAACAGCGAGATATTCGGGGAGGAATAAAGAGATGAAGGTAATGGCGATTAACGGCAGCCCGAGAGAGAACGGCAACACCGCCGCGCTGCTGGGCGCGGCGCTCGACGCCGCAGCCTCAGCCGGGGCACAGACGGAGCTGGTGAACCTCTACGGGCTCAAATACAGCGGCTGCCTCAGCTGCTTTGCCTGCAAGCGCAGGGGAGGGGAGAAGTGCCGCTGCTTCCTGGACGACGAACTCAGCCCCGTGCTGGAGCGCGTCCTCGCCTCCGACGCGCTGCTGCTCGGCTCGCCTGTCTACTTCGGCGACGTCAGTGGACAGATGCGCTGCTTCCTCGAAAGGCTGGGCTTCATCACCCTCAGCTATGAGAGGCCCGGTGGGCGCGTCTTCACCGGCAGCGTAGACTGCGCCTTTTTCTTCACCATGAACGTGGCGGAGAAATACGCCGCCATGTACGACGCTATGTTTAAAAATACGCTCCTGCCGCTGCGCAATCTCGGCGGCAGCGTGGAAAAGTACCTCTGCACCGACACAATGCAGTTTGACGACTACTCTGAATATGAAGCCGCCATGTTCAACGCGGAGGCCAAGCGCGCCCGACATGAGGAGATCTTCCCGCTGGATCTGGCGGCTGCCGCAGAGATCGGCCGCCGCCTGGCTCAAGCCTGATAAGCAAAGAATGGCCCACCGAAGGCGGGCCATTCCTGTTATATAAGTCAGAGATACACCCTCGGCAGCCTTTTGCCCAGGCGGCTGAGGACTTCGTTAGTTATCGTGCCGCATCTGGCGGCGAATTCCTCGCAGCTTATGTACTCCGTGCCGTCGCGGCCTATGAAGGTGGCGACGTCGCCGGGCTTCACATCCCCGGCCTCGGTGACGTCGAGGCAGAGCTGGTCCATGCAGACGCGCGCGACGATGGGGCAGCGCTTGCCGTTCACCAGCGCCTCGGACCCGCCGTGCATGGCGCAGCGGAAGACCCCGTCGCCGTAGCCGATGGGCAGCACGGCGATTTTGCTCGCGCGGGCCGTTACAAACTCGCGGCCGTAGCCGACGCTCTCGCCGGCGGGCAGCTCGCGCACGAGGGCTATGCGGGCGCGCAGGCTCAAGGCGGGCTCAAGCTCCGGCCAGGCCCTGACGCCGTCGCGCCCGTCGCTCTTGACTCCGTAGAGCGCGACTCCCGCGCGGGCGTAGGCGCAGCGCGCGTCGGGGTAGTTGAGAAGGCCGTAGCTCGCCTGGGTGTGGAGCGCTCCGGTGTCTATGCCGCGGCGATGGAGCTCCTTTGCGAGGCCGAAGAAGCGGCTCATCTGCTCTTCCGTGAAGCTCTCGTCCCCGGCCTCCAGCGAGTCGGAGACGGCGAAGTGCGTGAACATGCCCGTCACGTTGATATGGGGCAGGGCGAAGCACTCCGCTATCGCCTCCGTGTGCTCCCAGCGCTCGCCCAGACGGTGCATGCCGCCGTCTACCTTGCGGTGGACGTCGACCCTGCCGCGCGCGACCTCGTTGAGCGCGCGGGCGTGGTCCGCGTTCACGGC
>CALWYR010000113.1 GCA_944385805.1 uncultured Oscillospiraceae bacterium | reverse complement strand
GATCAAGGCACGCGACGAGCACGACAGCAGCCGGGCCGCCGCGCCGCTGCGCGTGGCCCCGGGAGCCGTGACCGTGGACACCGGCGAGCTCAGCCTGGAGGAGAGCATCGACGCGGTGTGCGGCGTGATAGAAAAGAAGCTGGGGGTGAGGGCGTGCCAGAGGTAAAAAACGTGAAGAGGGAAGAGGCCAGCGCCTCCCAGCGCCGCTGGTTCAACATTATTTACGCGGTAGTAGTGCCCATCGTCATGCTCATACTGCCCACGCGCAGCCGCGGGCGCGAAAACATGCCCGAAGGGCCCGCCGTAATCTGCGCCAACCACTCGCACCTGCTCGACCCGGTGCTGGCCGCCGCCGCAATCGGCAAGCGCCACTTCATGCACTTCATCGCCAAGCTCGAGCTGCGCAGCGTGCCCATACTCGGCCGCCTGCTGGAGAAGGGCGGCGTCTGCTTCGTCAACCGCGGCACCGGCGACATCAACGCCATGCGCAGCATGATGCGCTTCCTCAAGGGCGGCGAAAAGGTTTTCATCTTCCCGGAGGGCACGCGCACCGGCGAGGACAACATGGTCGACGCCAAGACCGGAGCGGTGCGCCTGGCGTCCAAGCTCAACGTGCCCATAGTGCCGGTCTACATCCCCCGTCACAAGAAGTATTTCCACCGCGTGGAAGTGATAATCGGCGAGCCCTACAGCGTCCACGGCCACAACCACGATGAATACGAGCAGCTCTCGGACGGCATCATGGAGCGCATCTATGAGCTGAGGGACGGTGAGGGCGCGTGAAAAAGCTCATCCTGGCCGGGAGCGCAGGCTTCTGCTTCGGCGTCTCGCGCAGCGTGCAGATGGCCGAGGAGCTGCTTGAGAGCGGCCCCTGCCTGAGCTATGGCCCGCTGATACACAACGACAGCGTAGTCTCGCGCCTCGCTGAGCACGGCCTGCGCGTCATCTCATCGCCGGATGAGGCCGCCGCGGGAGAGCGCGTGATTATCCGCGCGCACGGCGTTCCCCTCGCGGAGGAGGAGGCGCTGCGCGCCGCCGGCGCCGAGATAAGCGACGGCACATGCCCCTTCGTGGCCAAAATCCACCGCATAGTCCGCGCCGCCAGCGACGCCGGACGGGCCGTGGTAGTCATCGGCAGCGCTGCCCACCCGGAGGTGCGCGCGATATGCGGCCGCTGTGAGGGCGCGCGGGTAGTCGAAAACGCACAGGAACTGGAAAATATGCTCGAAAACGAGCCTTATTTGCGCTCAGAACCTGTTACAGTTGTCGTGCAGACGACTCAGACGGAAAAAAATCTGCGTGAGTGTGAAATTTTAATTAAAAAATGGTGTACAAATGCAGAAATATTTGATACAATATGTTCTGCTACGTCCACCAGGCAAGCAGAGGCCACAAAACTTGCCTCAGAGTGTGACGCGATGGTGGTCATTGGCGGCCGCGACAGCGCCAACAGCCTGCATCTGGCAGAGCTGTGCGCATCACGCTGCGCCAATACCCAATTTGTCGACGGGCCCGACTCGCTGGATACCGGCGCGCTGAGGGCGGCGGAGACGGTTGGCGTGACCGCCGGGGCGTCCGCGCCGAGGTGGATAATCAAGGAGGTACTGGATAAGATGAGCGACGAGATCCTGATTCAAGAGAACCCGGCAGAAGAGACTGCGGCCGAGGCCGTTGTCGAAGAAGCCGCGCCCGTGACCGAGGCGGCGGAGGAAACCGCAGCCGTTGTCGCGGAGGCCGCGCCGGCCGCGGAGGAAGCAGCGGCCGAGGAAAAGAGCGGTGCGGAGAAGAGCTTCGACGAGATGCTGGAGGATTCTCTTAAGACTATATATAATGGCGACAGGGTATCCGGCACGGTCGTGGCTATCACACCCACCGAGGTCAGCGTTGATCTCGGCACTAAGTATTCCGCTTTCATCCCCACCGGTGAGTTCACCAACGACGGCGCCATCCCCGTTGAGGACGCCGTGAAGGTCGGCGACACCGTTGAGGCCATTGTTGTCCGCGTCAACGACGTGGAGGGCACCGCCCAGCTGAGCAAGAAGCGTCTCGACGCCGCCAAGAGCTGGCAGGTCATCGAGCAGGCCCAGGCCGACGGCGAAATCGTCGAGGGCATGGTCACCGAAGAGAACAAGGGCGGCGTTGTCGTCAACGTCGGCGGCGTGCGCGTCTTCGTCCCCGCCAGCCAGAGCGGCCTGCCCAAGGACGCGCCCATGTCCCAGCTGGTCAAGACCACCGTGCGCCTGAAGATTACCGAGGTCAACCGCGGCCGCCGCCGCGTCGTCGGCTCCATCCGCGCCGTGCTGCAGAAGGAGCGCCGCGAGAGGGCCGAGGCCGTCTGGAACGAGATAGAGGTCGGCAAGACCTACCACGGCACCGTCAAGAGCCTCACCAGCTATGGCGCCTTCGTCGACATCGGCGGCATCGACGGCATGGTCCACGTCAGCGAGCTGAGCTGGAACCGCATCAAGAACCCGGCCGAGGTCGTCAGCGTCGGCCAGGAGATCGACGTCTACGTCATCGGCTTCGACCGCGAGAAGCGCCGCATCTCCCTCGGCTACAAGAAGGCTGAGGACAACCCCTGGGCCAAGTTCGTCAGCACCTGCTCCGTCGGCGACGTTGTCAAGGTCAAGATTGTCAAGCTGATGCCCTTCGGCGCCTTCGCCGAGGTCATGCCCGGCGTCGACGGCCTGATCCACATCAGCCAGATTGCCAACCGCCGCATCGGCAAGCCCGAGGAGGTCCTCACCGTCGGCGACATCGTTGACGCCAAGATCACTGCCATCGACACCGAGAAGCAGAAGATCAGCCTCTCCATCCGCGCCCTGAGCGAGCCCGAACCGGCTCCGCGCCGTGAACGCCGTGAGCGCGGCGAGCGCAGCGAGCACCGTGAGCGCCGTCCCATCGTCCCCGAGGAGGACGCCCTCGTCTACGAGGTCAGCGAGACCGGCGAGGCCAAGGGCAACATCCCCGACTTCGTCGACGACGACGTGGAGGAATAACACGCAAAAAACATCGCCGGCAGCTCTTTGCCGGCGATGTTTTTATGTTTTTTCAAGAAATTTACCGCTTTTTCCTTGCTAAACGGTTTAACAGGATGTATAATTGTAAATAGATAATGAAAGTGTTGGCAATATGGGAAACGGAGGTAAAAATGACATTCCGGGTAGGAGACCGGATAGCACATCCGATGCACGGCGCCGGCATAATAGAGAGCATCGTGACAAAGAGGATAAACGGTAAGGACAGGGAGTACTATGTCCTCAAGCTGCCGGCGGGGGACATGCTGGTGCTTGTACCGGTGGAGACCTGCGAGGCCATCGGGGTGCGCCCGATAGTGAATCCGGACGAGGCCGAGAAGATAATCGGCGCCATACCGGGGCTGGACGTGGAGATGACCTCCAACTGGAACAAGCGCTACCGCGAGAATATGCTGCGCATCAAGAGCGGGGATCTCATGGAAGTCGCCTCGGTCGTCAAGGGCCTGATGCAGCGCGACCGCGAGCGCGGGCTCTCCACCGGGGAGCGCAAGATGCTCCACTCGGCCAAGCAGATCCTTATCTCCGAGATAGTCCTCTCCGAGAGCTCCAGCTATGAGGAGGTCGAGGAGAGGCTCGATAACGCGATGTGTCAATAGGCGCGCGGCCTCAGCCGGCCGCTTAAAAGGACGGGACCGTATTTCGGCCCCGTCCTTTTACTTCAGCCAGGGCTCAAGGCTCCTGAGAAATACGTCGCGTATCATGCCGCGCACTATCGACTCCACCGAGGGGTTCTCTTCAACCTCGGAGTAGACGCAGTATGCCACCCCCAGATCTTCAAGCAGGGAGCTGAAGTCCTCCAGCGCGTAGTTGCGCGCGCCGTTGACAAAGACGCTGGTTATGATGAACGCCCGCTCGCCAAAGCTGCGGATGACGCCGCTCTGCTTCCTGACGCAGTGCTCGCCGCTATAGACGCCGGTTGGCGCGTGATAGGCGAAGTCCTCCATGTCCACATCCTCCTCTGGGCTTTATCGTCGTTAATTAATAACTTAGCGCCCTCAAAAAAGCCAATAGTTATCCTTTATAAAAATCATCGAAAAGATGCATGCCTCCGCGCTTCCTGCAATTTTGCGCCGCCGTCTTTACAAGACTACGGCCCTTGGGCTATAATGATGCCATCAAAATTGCGAGGTAAATTCCATGCAGGTCAAAGCTAAGAAACACTCACAGCTGCCCTACTGCTCCTGCGTTGTGGTCGCCGGCGGCTCCTCCAGCCGCATGGGGGAGGACAAGCTGCTGATGGAGCTCGGCGGCATGAGCGTGCTTGAGCGCACGCTGCGCGCTCTCGAGAGCAGCCGCTGCATAGGCGAGATAGTCCTCGTCACGCGCGGCGATAAGATACCTCAGGCGGCCGCCATCGCGCAGGAGGCAGGTATCTCCAAGCTCAAATGCGTAACCGCGGGCGGCCGTGACCGCACGGCCAGCTCCTGGGCCGGCGTGAGGGAGTGCTCGCCGGGCGCGGGGCTCATAGCCATACACGACGCCGCCCGCCCGCTAGTGACGGAGGAGATAATCGAGCGCGCCGTCACCGCGGCGCAGCAGCGCGGGGCGGCAGCCCCGGCCATACACGTGAAGGACACGGTCCGGCAGGCGCGCGGCGGGCGCGTGCTGCGCACGCTGGAGCGCGACGAGCTCTTCCTCATGCAGACGCCGCAGGTCTTCCGCGCCGACCTCATACGCTCCGCGCTGGCGGAGGCCGCGCGGCTGAGGCTCTCGCTGACGGACGACTGCGCCGCCGTCATGCTTCTCGACGCGGAGGTCTTCCTCGTCGAGGGCTCGGAGGAAAACCTCAAGCTCACCACCCCGGCGGACCTCTACTCCGCCGAGGCCATTTTGGAGAAGAGGGGGGAGGCCTGAGATGTTCAGGATAGGACACGGCTACGACGTCCACCGCCTTACGGAGGGGCGCAGGCTCATACTCGGCGGCGTAGACATACCGTATGAGCTGGGCCTGCTCGGTCACTCTGACGCCGACGTGCTCGTCCACGCCGTCATGGACGCGCTGCTGGGCGCGGCGGCCCTGGGCGACATTGGCAAGCTCTTCCCGGACACCGACGAGCGCTACGCGGGCGCGGACAGCCTGGAGCTGCTCTCCGCGGTGATGGAGGCGCTGCGCGCCGGGGGATGGACTGTCTCCAACATAGACGCCACAGTGATAGCCCAGAGGCCCAGGCTCGCACCCTATATAGACGCGATGCGCGCCAATATCTCCCGCGCCGCCGGGCTGGACAGCTCCCAGGTGAGCGTCAAGGCCACCACGGAGGAGAAGCTCGGCTTCACCGGCGAGGGCCTGGGCATAGCCGCCCACGCCGTAGCCCTGATAATGTGAGCCGGGGCCGGTCTTCTCATCGGGGCCCGCGGCAGGACGCCGGGCGGCGAGCCACGAGCTGACAATAGAATACGAGCTGCATAGAATGTTGCAAGGGCACTGCCCTGCACTTTCAGTGGAGGTTTCCATATATGCAGCGATATCTAATCATGTGCCGCTCGCTGACCTATGCCCAGCGGGCGGCAGCTGTCCTCGAGCGCGCGGGCGTCACGGCCTCGCTCACACGAGCGCCGCAGCAGCTTACCGGCAACGGCTGCGGCTACTGTGTGGGCGTGGGCGCGAGGCAGTTCAATTCCGCGCTGAACGTCCTGACAAGAAATAACGTCCCTCACGGTAAGCTCTACCGCGCCGAGCCCGACGGCAGATACGCGGAGGTGGCGCGGTGATCTATCTTGACAGCGCCGCCACCTCGCTGCAGAAGCCGCGCGCGGTGGGCGAGGCCATGCTCAGGGCCCTGCGCACCATGGCGAGCCCGGGCCGCGGCGGGCATACACCCGCCCATCTCGCCGCCGGCGCCGCCTACAGCTGCCGCGAGGCGCTCGCAGAGCTCTTTAAGGTCACGGAGCCCGAGAATATCGTCTTTACAATGAACGCCACTCACGCGCTGAATATAGCTCTTGCCAGCCTGGTCTCACCCGGCGACCGCGTGGTGGTCTCCGGATGGGAGCACAACGCCGTCACCCGCACGCTGCGCATGCTGGGCGCGGAGATCGACGCGGTACGCACGCCGCTATTTGACACCCAGGCCGCGCTGGAGGGCTTTGCGCGACGTCTGCCGGGAGCGAGCTGCTGCGTGTGTACACAGGTTTCCAACGTCTTTGGCTTTATCCTGCCGGTGGAGGGGATAGCGCGTCTCTGCCGGGAGCGGGGCCTGCCCTTCGTGCTGGACGCCTCGCAGGGCGCGGGAGCGCTGGAGATAGACGCGGCCGGGCTCGGCGCGGCCTTCATCGCCATGCCCGGCCACAAGGGCCTCCTGGGCCCTCAGGGCACCGGCGTGCTGATATGCGGCGGCGGAGCCACCGTCCCCATCATGGCAGGCGGCACCGGCAGCGCCAGCCGCGAGCAGACTATGCCCTACTGCCTGCCCGACCGTCTGGAGGCCGGCACGCACAACATCCCGGGCATCGCCGGGCTCCTGGCGGGCGCGCGCTATATTCAGAAGCGCGGCGTGGAGAGCATCGGACGCCATGAGCGCCGCCTTGCGCGCGCCCTGGGCGAGCAGCTGCGCAGCGTCCCCGGCCTCGAGGTCTTCCTGGCCGCCGACGAGCGCGCCCAGGCCGGCGTGCTCTCCGTGCGCCACAGCGAGATAGGCTGTGAGGAGCTGGGCGCGGCGCTCTCCGCGCTGGGTGTCTGTGTGCGCGCCGGGCTCCACTGCGCGCCATACGCTCACGAGAGCGCCGGTACGCTGGAGACGGGTACGGTCAGGCTGAGCGTCTCACCCTTCAATACGCCGCAGGAGATACGACGCATCCCCGCGCTGATGGAGCGGGCAATTACCATAGCCAGGGCCTGAGCAGAAAGCGCTCCCCACTGCAGCTTGCAGTGGGGAGCGTTTTAGTCTTGGTA
>CALWYR010000112.1 GCA_944385805.1 uncultured Oscillospiraceae bacterium | reverse complement strand
ACCGAGGAGATGCACCGCGCCCAGGGCGGCCTCTGGCAGGACTTCCCCTGGAAGAACGCGGAGGAGTAAGGGCCGCCGTACAGGGCGGGCGCGAATATGAGGAGCGTGTCGGTATGTTTTCACCTCTGCACTTTGTCTGGCTCGGCATTTGCGCGGCGATTATCGCCGCCTCCACCGCATTCCTCCTCCGGCGCAGGCCGCCGCTGAGGAGCGTCCTGACCGTGCTCTGCTGCCTGTGCGCGGCGAGCGAGCTGGTGAAGGTGTTCACCAGCATCGAGATGGTACCCAGCGCGGACGGGAGCGAGGTATATCCCTACCTCCCGCTCCGGCATGTGCCGCTGCACCTCTGCTCGCTGCAGATTATCCTCATTTTCTATGCGCGCTTCGCCCGCGACGGCGGGACGAGGACGGCGGTGCTGGCCTTCATGTACCCCACCTGCCTTGCCGGCGCGGCGCTCGCGCTCATAATGCCGAGCATCTACTCCGGGCCGCTGAGCTTCGCGGACGCCTTCCTCTGGCCCATGAGCTGGCAGTTCTTCCTCTACCACGCGGGCCTCGTCGTGCTGGGGCTCTACATCGTCCTCTCAAAGCAGGTGGATTTGCGGCCGAAGCACTTCCTCTCGACCTGCCTCATGCTGGGCGGCGCGGCTTTCGTCTCCATCTATCTCAACAGCATCTTCGCCTCGCCCACCTACGAAAGCGGCGAGCTGCTGAGCGTGGACTACGTGACCAACTTCTTCTTCACCTTTGAGCCGCCCTTCGATTTAGGCATCACGGAGAAGTGGCAGTGGATGCTCTATGTCGCCGCCATCTGCGCGATTGGCCTCGCGGTGATTTCCGCGCTGTACATACCTGTCTTCCGCCGCGCAAAGCGCGAAAAACTGAAAACAGAGCGCTGAAAGCCAAAAGCTCCCTCGTTTGAGGGAGCTTTTGGCTTTTTCGGGCGGCGCTGTCAATCGTAGACGTTCTCCACTTCCACATGCAGAACTTCGGCGGTCTTGGGGTCTATGACGTACTCGTACTCCATCACGCCGGAGACAAAGCTGACCTCGTAGAAGGCGAGCCCGTCGTCGCGCTCAAAGCCGGACTTCAGGCGCTGTACCTCGCTGGCCTCGAAGCCCGCGTCGGCGAGCGCCGCGGCCGCGGCGGCGTCGCGGCCGATGTAGGCGCTGTCGTTCCAGAGAAAATACCACACCAGCCCCAGCGCAATCGCGGCGGCGAGGACGATGGCGATGATGATTATGAGCAGGGTCTTCTTTTCCATAGCTAACCTCCTGTGGGCTGTTTACGCGTAAATTATCGCAGCGGAATATTAGACGGTCATTAAAATCTTTGAAATTTCATTTCAGGCGGCTTTGAGATAAAATTTGATATGCCCCCGATAAAAAACTCAGGCAGAGGCGAATGATTTAATCTGCCTCTAAGAAACCGGGCGCATAATGTACACGAAGGGATGTGTAACCCATGCGCATACTGGTCGTTGAGGACGAGCGCGACCTCAACCGCATAATCGTAAAGCGCCTCACCGCGGCGGGCTATACCGCCGACGCCTGCTTCGACGGGCTCGAGGCGCTCGACTACCTCGCAGGGGCGGACTACGACGCCGCCATTTTCGACGTCATGATGCCGAAGCTCGACGGCTTTAGCGCCGTGCGGCGCATGAGGGAGGCGGGCGACGCGACGCCGGTGCTCTTCCTCACCGCGCGCGACGCCGTCTCCGACCGCGTGGCGGGCCTTGACCTCGGCGCGAACGACTATCTGGTGAAGCCCTTCTCCTTTGACGAGCTGCTCGCGCGTATCCGCGCGATGACGCGCAGGAGCGCCGGCGCGGCGACGAGCGCCTTCACCTGCGGCGACCTCACGCTCGACGAGGCCGCGCACAGCGTCACCCGCGCCGGGCGGAAGATAGAGCTCTCGGCCAAGGAGTTCGCCGTGCTCAACTATCTCATCCGCAACAAGGGCGCGGTGCTCTCGCGCGAGGCGATAGAGAACAACGTCTGGAACTATGACTGGGAGGGCGGCACCAACGTGGTCGACGTCTACATGAGCTATCTGCGCCGCAAGGTGGACGCCGGCTTTGAGACAAAGCTCATCCACACCGTGCGCGGCGTGGGCTGGGTGCTGAGGGAGGACAAATGAGGTTCCTGTCGATAAAGACGCGCGTCACCATATATTTCACGCTCATGATGCTGCTGATTGTCGGCCTCGTGCTGGGCACGATACTCATAGCCGGCCGCGGCGTTATCTCCGACAGCGCGGAGGGCACGCTGCTCGACGTCGTCCACGACGAGATAGACGACGTGGAGTACGACGACGGCTACCTCGACCTCGACGAGCTCGACTTCTATCGCCACAACGTCTACATCCAGGTCTACGGCCCGGACGGCGCGCTCATCGGCGGCGCGGGAGCGCGGGACTTCGCCGGCTCCGGGGAGTTCCGCAACGGCGAGATACGCCCCGTCGCCGTCGACGGGGAGGCCTGCCTTGTCTACGACCTCTTTGTGCCCAACGACTACGGCGGCGTCTGGCTGCGCGGCCTCACCGCGGCGGACAACGACTTCTCCGCCGCGCGCGTGATAACGATACTCGCGCTCATACTCCTGCCCGTGCTCGTGGTCATAACCGCCGTCATAGGCTGGTTCATCGCCCGCCACGCCTTCAAGCCCGTGCGGCAGATAACCGACACCGTAGACGCGATAAACGACGGCGCGGACCTCACCGCGCGCATCGGCCTCCACCGCGGCCGCGACGAGATCCACCGCCTCGCCGCCACCTTCGACCGCATGTTCGACCGGCTCGAGCGCAGCTTCGACGCCGAAAAGCGCTTCGCCTCCGACGCCTCGCACGAGCTGCGCACGCCCGTGGCGATAATCCTCGCCGAGTGCGAGTACGCGCGCGAAAACGCGAAGACGGCCGAGGACTACGCCGAGAGCCTCGAGGTTGTCGAGAGGCAGGGCCGGCGCATGAGCGGGATAATAAACCAGCTCCTCAGCATCACGCGCATGGACCAGGGCACGCAGCCCATAGCCCGCGAGCGTGCCGACTTTTCAGAGCTCGCCGAGGTCGTCACCGACGAGACGGTGCGCGCCGGCGGCAAGCGGCTCAACGTGGAGAAGGATATCGCCCCCGGCGTCTTCGCCGAGATAGACGTCGGCCTCATGAGCCGGCTGGTGCAGAACCTCGTCGAGAACGCCTGCAAGTACACGCCCGAGGGCGGTAAGGTCGCCGTCAGCCTCGCCGAAGAGAAGGGCGAGCTGCGCCTTTGCGTCGCGGACACGGGCTGCGGCATCGCCAGGCGCGACCTTCCGCACATCTACGAGCGCTTCTGGCAGGCCGACTCCTCCCGCGGCGTCGACAAGGGCTCCGGCCTCGGCCTCGCCATGGTCAAGCAGATAGCCGAAGCCCACGGCGGCAGGCTCAGCGTAGAGAGCGAGCCGGGGAAGGGCAGCGCGTTCACGTTTACGATGGATTGCTGTAACTAAAAGTTCAAAAATTATAAACGAAAATTCAGTTGACAAATGCCGCGCGTGAAACTATAATAGGCTCACAAGGTAAACGTTCCTTTGGTTTCTCTACTATCTGCGCGAGGAGGTCGACGAAATGGCGGTAAAGCTGTGCGTGATAGGCGATTCCATAACCGGGGGCGTCGTGTACAGGGACGACGCGGCGCGGTATGTGAAGTGCAAGGAGTCCTTTGTGAACCTGCTGGCCGCGGCGCTGGGTATGGACGTGCACAACCACTCCCGCTTCGGCTGCACCAGCACGGCGGCGCTTGAACGGCTGGGCCGCTATGAGCGCGACATCGCCGACTGCGACTGGACGCTGGTGATGCTCGGCGGGAACGACTGCGACTTCGACTGGCCGGCGGTGGGCGCCGACCCCGACGCGCCGCACGAGTGCAACACGCCCATCGAGCGCTTCCGCGGGATCTACGGCGAGCTGCTCGACCGCATTATCGCCGCGGGCGGGCGGCCCATAGCCATGAACCCCATCCCGGTCTTTGGCCGGCGCTACTTCCGCTGGATTTCCCGGCGGGCCGACGCAAAGGGCGTCATGCGCTTCCTCGGCAGCACGGACACCATAGAGCACTGGAACGAGATGTACGCCATCGCCGTCCTGCGCGAGGCCGCCGCGCGGAACGTGCCCATACTGGACGCGCGCAGCGCCTTCCTCTTCCGGCGCAGGTTCGACCCATACTTCTCCGCGGACGGCATCCACCCGAGCGCGGAGGGGCACCGCAGGCTCTATGAGTACCTGCTGCCGCAGCTCAAGCGCATACTCGGCTGCGAGAGCTTGTTTCAGCCCGGCGCGGCCTGCTGACGAGCCGCCTTGATCACAAACGGCCCATATATTACACCCGAAAGCTGAGTGACGCCTTCTTTTGCCGCGGCAAAAGAAGGCGTCAGCGCGTTTATTGGAGCTTATGGCAGGCCGGCGTCACTCGGAGCGCTCGAGCAGCGCCAGCGCGTCCCGGTGCAGGACGCCGTTGCTCGCCGCGACGCCGCTGCTGTGCGTGAGCGGCAGCGCCGCGCCGCCGCAGTCGGTTACTTTCCCGCCGGCCTCGGCGACTATCAGCGCGCCGGCGGCGTAGTCCCAGGGGTGGAGGAAGCGCTCGATGTATATCTCCGTGCGGCCGAGGGCCACGTCGCAGAGGTCGAGGCTGGCGCAGCCGCTGCGCCGGAGGTCGAGACAGCGGTCGTAGAAGCTGTGCATCTCGCGGAAGACCAGGGCGCTCAAGTCGCGGCGGCCCGGGGCGGTGCCTATGCTCACCAGCGCCTGCGGCAGAGAGCCAACGGCGCTAACGTGTATTGGCCGGCCGTTGAGGAAGGCCCCGCCGCCGCGCCGGGCGCTGAAGAGCTCGCCCGCGAAGGGGTTGAAGACCACGCCCAGCGCCAGCCCGCCGTCCTCGGCGAGGGCCAGCGACACGGCGCTGTGGCCGAGGCGGCGGATGAGGTTGGTGGTGCCGTCGACGGGGTCGAGTATCCAGAAGGGGCGCGCGGGGTCGATGAAGGAGTTGTCCTGCTCCTCGCCCATGAACTGCGCCTCGGGCGCGAGCTCGCCGAGCCGGGCGCGCAGCGTCTCCTGCACACGCATATCGACGTCGGTCACGAAGTCCCTGGCGCTCTTGCTGCGTATCTCGTGCACCGCGCCGTCCCCGGTCAGAAGCGAGCCCGCGGCGCGCACCGCCTCTATGACCTCGGCGGCGAGGGCGTCTGTCAGTATGCTCATGCCATTTCCTCCTTGCGCAGGCCGCGCAGATAGTCCTCCAGCCCGGCGAAGCCGCCGTGCGGCCAGCGCCCTATGTCGGCGCCGCCGCGGTTTATGAGGCAGTCGGTGAGCAGGAAGCACCTCGCCCCCGTCTCGGCGGCGGTCATGTCCTCGAGCGCGTCGTTGCCCACCATCAGGCACTCGCGGCCCTCGACGCCCAGCGCGCGCTGCACATCGCGGTAATACTCCGGGTTGGGCTTGCAGTGGACGGAGTTCTCATAGGTCGTGATGAGCTCAAAGTCGTCCGGGCTCAGCCCCGCCCAGCCAATGCGCATCAGCGTGGCCGCGGCGGGGAAGAGCGGGTTCGTGGCCAGCGCCGTGCGCAAGCCGAGCTCCCTCGCTAGAGAGACCGCCCGCTTTGCCTCCGGCGCGAAGCCGCAGAGCGGGCGCGCCATCGCGAAGTCGTGGGCGTAGAAGTCCTCGAACACCTCGCGGTCGGCTTCGCAGCGTTCCGCGCCGAAGTCGGCGGCAAAGCGCTCCCAGAAGGCCTCCTCGTTGCTGCGCGAGCCGTCGTTCGTCACCATAGCCGCCACGCCGGCCCAGATGCCGGCGATAAGCGCCTCCGGCTCATAGCCGCGCGGCGCGAGCTTTGCGGCCAGCAGCTTGAAGTATCCGCGCGTGAAGGCGTCGTTATCCATGGGCAGCAGCGTGCCGTCGAGGTCGAAGAGAACGGTGGTAATCACGTAAAAACTCCTTTCGGGCCGGCAGATACCGGCCCGAAAAGTCTAGCACAGTTTTGTTAAATCCGCAAGCGTTCAGCCGTTGTACCTGGCGGCTCCCGTCTCCGCGCAGGTGAGCGGCTCAATGCCGTGCGAGCTCAGCCATTCGTTGGTGCGCACGGAGAATACGGTGGGAACGATGCTGAAGCTGCGTGTGGGGTCCGTCCCGGTCATATCGATGTATATCTCGCAGTCGTACACATTATCCGCGTACTCGTCGAAGGCGTTGAACCAGATGATGCCGATATTGCCGTCGCGCATGTCGGGCAGGATGCAGTCGTTGTAGAGCCCGGCGGCCTCGGCGGGGCTCAGCTCAACATAGCTTTCGGCGTCTTCGGAGTCCAGGCCCACGCCGCGGTACTGGATGTAAGCGTATTCGACCGCCGCCGCGTCAATGTGGTCGGGCGCGTTTTTGCGGTGCTGGATGACGTCGCTGCGGTTCATGAGCCGGTCGAGCGCGACGAGGGCCCCGGTGTCGCCCTGCGGTATCGTATAGGCGCGGTGCAGCTCCCCGCCGCCGCGCAGCTTGTACTCAAAGCGGACATAAGTTCGCCCGGAGTCGGCGTCCGCGTCTTTATATTCCTGCCTGGATGCGAGAATCTGCTCGTGGATTTCGCGCGCCTGCCCGATGTCGGCGCTGTCGCCAAAGGACAGCTCCTGCCCCTCGCAGTAGAGGTCCAGCCTTACCACGTCCTCCAGATCGGGCACGCGGCGCTCGTAGCCCGTCACGTCGAACTCGCAGCCGAGGACGAAGGCCGCGCAGAGCAGGCTCACCAGCGCCCAGCCGAGGAAGCCGCGCGGCTTGAAGACCTTAAAGCTCTTGTCCACCAGCATCTCCGCGCCGAACCAGCCGATGAAGGCGCCGGCGGCCATGCAGAGGATGTAGAGCAGCGCCAGCGCGAGGCCGGAGACGTGGCCGGCCAGGAGTATGCCGTAGAGCAGGCTGCCGAATATGAACGCCGCGAGGAGCGAGCAGAGCGCCTTTACAACCGGCCGGAGCGGCGCGATGGCCACCGCGTCGCCGGCGCTCTCCATGTTGCGCCGCCTGTAGCAGAGGAGGGCGAGCGGCAGCAGCAGCGCGCCCAGAGCGCCGTAGCCGAGGAGCCAGCCCCAGCCCCCCAGGCGCCAGGGCAGCAGGTAGGAACCGGCGCTGCGGTCGAGGGACACGTTGTCAATCATCGCAACGACGGGGGAGAGTATGTCGTAGGAGGCCGAGGGAATGGACGAATAGCCAAAGAAGAAAAGGCGCTGCGCGTCAATGGCCATGGAGGCGAGGGCGTAGGCGGCGAAGTTCACGGCGATGAAGAGCAGCGGCATTATCACGATGTTGCCCGTCACAAGCGCGCAGAGCGCGGCGATGCCGAAATAGGCAAGGCACTCGAGCGAGACGGCGGCGAACCATCCTGCGAGCGCCGCGCCGGGGTTATAGCCCGCCGCGAGCCCGGCCGCGAGGCTTATGAGGGCTATAAGCGCGTTGACCGCTATGAGCGGCAGCAGCCCAGCCGCCGCGCAGGAGACGAACATCCCCTCGCGCCGCACCGGCAGCGCGGCGTAGAAGTTGGCGGAGCGCTCGTTATAGAGGTGCGAGAAGGCCGCCATCGCCGCGGCGCAGGCCGCGACAGGGCAGAGGAAGTGCGCAGTGAGCTCCACCGTGCCCAGTATGTCGTTGACGATATTGATGCCGTAGCGGTCAAACCGGCCTATCAGCCAAAGCGGCAGCGCAAGGAACCAGATAAAGCCGTAGATGCCCCAGACGGGCCAGAAGCGCCTTACCGTCTTCCAGAACACGCCCGCGTCAAAGAACGATTTCGCGGACCTCATGTCCCTCACCTCCCAGCTCGTAGATAAAGATTTCCTCCAGCGTCAGCGGCAGCGCGTCGACGAAGACGGGCGCTTCCGCGTTCAGCCGCGCGAGCACCTCCGCGGGCTTCCCGCGCACGATAAGCGTCTTGAGCCTGCCCGCGCCGGAGACGTGCATGACGTCGAGGCCCTCGGGTATGCCGCGGCCCTCGGCGGGCACGAGCTGTATCTTGCTGATGTTCTCCTGCAGCTCGCTCAGGCCGCGCTCGAGCAGCATCCGGCCCGAGCTGATGATGCCCACGCGGTCGCAGACGTCCTCCAGCTCGCGCAGGTTGTGCGAGCTCACCAGTACGGTCGTGCCGCGCTCGGCCACGTCGGAGAGCAGCAGCGACCAGACCTGGCGGCGCATGACGGGGTCGAGCCCGTCGACCGGCTCGTCGAGGACGAGCGCCTCCGGCCGGAGCGAGAGCGCCAGCCAGAAGGCCGCCTGCTTCTTCATGCCGCGCGAGAAACGGCGAATGGGCTGCCTGCGGTCGAGCGGGAAGGCCCCGGCGAGCTTTTCAAAGCGCTCGGAGTCAAAGCCCGGGTACTCGCGCTTATAAAAGCGCATCATGTCGTTGACGCTCGCCTGGGGGAAATAGAAGACCTCGTCGGGTATCCAGGCCATGCGCCGCTTTACGCCGGGGTTTTCGTAAACAGGCTCGCCGCCGGCGAGCGCCTCGCCCTCGTCGGCGCGCAGGATGCCCATGATGTGCCGTATGGCCGTGGTCTGGCCCGCGCCGTTGGGGCCCACGAGGCCGTATACCGCGCCGGAGGGGACGGCCATGTCAAGGCCGGAGAGGGCCTCGTGCGCGCCGAAGCGCTTGGTGACGCCGCGCAGTTCAAGCTTCATCCTTCTTCGCCTCCTGTTCGTCTATCCTCTTTTTGAGCTCCGCGCCGTCCACGCCGAGATAGCGCAGCTCCGCCACCGCGTCGTCAAAGGCGGCAAGCAGCTCGCTCACCCGCCGCGAATCCGCGCCGAAGTGCGGCGTGGCGAAGCTGCCCTTGCCGGGCACGGAGACTATGTATCCCTCGTGCTCCAGCTCGCGGTAGGCGCGCTGTATGGTGTTGGGGTTGATGACGAGCTGGGCGGCCAGCTCGCGCACGCTGGGCAGCTTTTCGTCAGCCGGCAGTGCGCCGGAGACAATGAGCCGCCGCAGGGAGTCCTTGACCTGCTCGTAAATGGGACGCGAGTCCCGCATGTTGATGGTTATCATCGCATCACCCCGCGTTAACTGTACTAATTGTCTTAGTACAGTTAGTATACAGCTTCCTGCCGGCCTTGTCAAGAAAAAGAGCGGGGACGTCCCGCTCTTTTCACTCGCTTTTTTCGATTATCCCGCCGGCTATGAGCCGCTGACCCGCGTAGAGCGCCGCCGCCTGGCCGGGAGCGGGAGCGCGGACGGGGCTATCAAAGCGCAGGGCGAAGCCGCCGTCCGGAGCGAGCCGGGCGCGGGCGGGATACAGCTCGCGCGAGTGCCTCACGCGCGCGAGAACCTCCAGCTCGCCGCGCGGCGGGTCGATGAGCCAGTTGACCCCGCCGGCGAGCACCCTGTCCATATAGAGCCCCTCGCCGTCGGAGAGGACGACCTCGTTCGTCTCCGGGCGTATCTCGCTTACGAAGACGCGCCTGCCCGCGGCGAAGCCGAGGCCGCGCCGCTGCCCGAGGGTGTAGCGGTGCGAGCCGGAGTGAGTTCCCACGCGCTCGCCCTTATAAATGAGCGCGCCGGGCCCGGGCGCGCCGCCGCGCCGCTCTATCCATGCGGCGAAGTCGCCGTCCGGGATGAAGCAGACCTCCATGCTGTCCGGCTTATTGGCCTGAGGCAGGCAGAAGTCCGCCGCCAGGGCGCGCACCTCGCGCTTTACATAGCCGCCGAGGGGCAGGACGAGCCGCGCGGCCTGCTCGCGGGTTATGAGGCAGAGCATGTAGCTCTGGTCGTTTTCCGGCCTGCCGCGAAAGAGCGCGCCCGCGCGCGCGGCGGCGTAGTGGCCGGTGGCGATATTGCGGATGCCCAGCGCGTCCGCGGCCTCGCAGAGCAGCGCGAGCTTCACGCGCCGGTTGCAGAGCACGCAGGGGCTCGGCGTCGCGCCCGCGAGATAGGCGGCCTCGAAGGGCGCGCAGACCTCGCGCTCCAGCCTTTCGCGCGCGTCGACGACCTCGAGCGGCAGGCCCATTCTCTCCGCGCTCTCGCGCGCCCAGTCCGCCTCGCCCGAGCCGGTCTCGAGGTAGACGCAGCGCACATCCCAGCCGCTTATTTCAAGCAGCCTCGCCGCCGCGGCGCTGTCCACGCCGCCGGAGAAGCCCAGGACTATGCGCGGCCTCATGGCTTGCGCCTCCCGAGGTACATCGCCAGCGCGGCCATGTCGGCGGGGGAGACGCCGGAGATGCGCCCGGCGCGCCCGAAGCTCTCGGGCCGCACGGCGGCGAGCTTCTGCCTGGCCTCGGTGCGCAGGCCGGGCACGGCGGAGTAGTCCATGTCCGGCGGCAGGGGCTTATTCTCCATGCGCGAGAACTCCTCGACCTGCCTGAGCTGGCGCTTTATATATCCGGCGTATTTGAGGCGTATTTCCACCTGATTTACCACGCTGCGCGGTAAATCCGGCCTGTTTTCATCGAATTTCGCGAGGTCCGCGTAGCCTATGCGCGGCCGCCTTATGAGCGCGGCGAGGCTCGCTCCGCTCGCGGGAGGCGCTTCGCCGAGGCCCTCCAGCGTGGCGGAGAGCGCCTCCGACGGGGCGAGGTGCGTATTTTCAAGCCGCTCCAGCTCCGCGGCCACGGCGGCGTACTTCGCCTTCACGGCCTCGTACCTCTCGCGGCTGACGAGCCCGAGGGCGAAGCCGTATTTGGTCAGGCGCTCGTCGGCGTTGTCCTGACGCAGCAGGAGCCGGTACTCGCTGCGCGAGGTCATCATCCTGTAGGGCTCGTTCGTGCCGCGGGTGACGAGGTCGTCTATGAGCGCGCCGATGTAGGCCTCGCTGCGGCGCAGCACGAAGGGCTCGCGGCCGAGTATCTTCAGCGCGGCGTTGACGCCGGCCATGAAGCCCTGCACGGCGGCCTCCTCATAGCCGCTCGAGCCGTTGAACTGCCCCGCGCCGTAGAGCCCGGGGATGTCCTTGAACTCCAGCGTGGGCCTCAGCGCTAGCGGGTCGACGCAGTCGTATTCTATGGCGTAGGCCGGGCGCGTTATCTCCGCGCGCTCGAGGCCGGGAATCGTGTGCAGCATCTCCACCTGCACCTCCTCGGGCATGGAGCTCGAGAAGCCCTGCACATAGAGCTCGAGCGTGTCGAGGCCCATGGGCTCGATGAAGAGCTGATGGCGGCTCTTGTCCGGGAAGGTCATAACCTTCGTCTCTATGCTCGGGCAGTAGCGCGGGCCCGTGCCAGTAATGACGCCGGAGTAGAGCGGGCTGCGCTCGAGGTTGGCGCGGATTATCTCATGCGTGCGCTCGTTTGTGTAGGTGAGGTAACACCGCGCGCGGTTTTCCGGCGGCGTCTCCGTCGAGAAGGAGAAGGGCTCGGGCTCCGCGTCGCCGGGCTGGACCTCCATCTTTGAGAAGTCCACGCTGCGGGCGTTTACGCGCGGCGGCGTGCCCGTCTTGAAGCGGCGGAGCGGCACGCCGAGCGACTTCAGGCACTCGGAGAGCGGCCCGCTGGCCGCGAGGCCGTCGGGGCCGGAGTCGCGCAGTACCTCGCCGGTTATGGTGCGGCCCTTGAGATAGGTGCCCGTGCAGATTATGGCCGCGCGGCCGCGCCAGACCGCGCCCGTCGCCGTCGTGACCGAGGCCACCGCGCCGTTTTCGACGCCTATCTCCACCGCCTCGGCCTGAATGAGCCTCAGGCCCTCCTGGCTTTCGAGCGCGAGCTTCATCACCGCCTGATAGCGCCGCCGGTCGGCCTGCGCGCGCAGGGAGTGGACGGCGGGGCCCTTGCCGCGGTTGAGCATCCGGTACTGTATGCAGGCTGAGTCGGCGGCCTTCGCCATCTCGCCGCCGAGCGCGTCCAGCTCGCGCACGAGGTGGCCCTTGCCCGTGCCGCCGATGGCGGGGTTGCAGGGCATGTTGCCCACGCGGTCGAGGTTGATCGCGAAGCAGACCACCCGGCAGCCCAGCCGCGCCGCGGCCAGCGCGGCCTCTATGCCCGCGTGGCCCGCGCCGATAACAGCAATATCACATTTTCCTGCGTCGTAAAGCTTCATGCCGCGATTATACGCCAAGAGCGCCGGCAAATCAAGCGATACAAAAATAAGAGATAAGCTCTGAAACTCGCTCTTGCTTTATTTCGATAATGTGGTAGTATATTAGCACGTCTTGCAAACAACAGGGCGCATTGAAATTGCAGCCAAAGGGGAATACAAAATGAAAAAGCTTCTTGCACTTCTGCTTGCCCTCGTGATGGTTTTCGCGCTCGCCGCCTGCGGCGAGGAGCCCTCCGAAGAGAGCGCCGCTCCCGAGTCCGGCGCGCCTGAGAGTTCCGCTCCCGAGAGCGAAGCGCCCGAGGCCGAGAGCGACCTCGCCTACGTCCAGGATAAGGGCACGCTCATCGTCGGTATCACCAACTTCGACCCCATGGACTACCAGGACGAGAACGGCGAGTGGATAGGCTTTGACGCCGACATGGCCAAGGCCTTCGCCGAGAGCCTCGGCGTTGAGGTCCAGTTCCAGGAGATTGAGTGGGACAGCAAGATTATGGAGCTCGACGGCAAGACCATCGACGTCGTCTGGAACGGCATGACCCTCACCGACGAGGTCCTCGAAGCCATGGAGTGCTCCAACGCCTACTGCAACAACGCCCAGGTCGTGATACTGCCCGCCGACGTCGCCGACCAGTACCCCGACGCCGAGAGCATGGCCGATCTTCAGTTCGCCGTCGAGAGCGGTTCCGCCGGCGAGGACATGGCCATTGAGAACGGCTTTGCCTACACCCCGGTCGTTGACCAGGCCACCGCGGTGCTCGAGGTCAGCTCCGGCACCTGCGACGCCGCCATAATCGACAGCCTGATGGCCGCCGCCATGGTGGGCGAGGGCACCAACTACGCCGACCTCACCTACACCATAAGCCTCAACAGCGAGGAGTACGGCGTCGGCTTCCGCAAGGGCAGCGACCTTGCCGCCGAGCTCAACGCCTTCTTCGTCGAGGCCTACGCCGACGGCACCATGCAGGAGATTGCCGACACCTACGGCGTCACCGCGGCCCTCATACCGCAGGAGTAAGCCGCAAGGCCGTACACAAGCCAACAAAAATCAGCCAGAGCAGAGAACGCCTTCGCGTCCTCTGCTTTTGGCGCGGATAGGAGAGATGCACCCCTATGTCTGAATTCCAAACCGTACTTTTCGCCCTGAACGAGGGCTTTGTCGCGACGCTGAAGCTATTTGTGGTGACGCTCGTCGGCTCAATTCCCCTGGGCCTCATAATCTGCTTCGGCTCCATGAACCGCTGGGCGCCGCTGGGCGCGCTCGGCCGCCGGAGATACGCCCGGCAGCAGGGCCTGCTGCGCTCGCTCGAAGACGGCGGGAGCGTCACTGTCGGCGAGGGGGACAAGGCCCGCCCGCTCGGAGAGGCCGAGGCCCGCAGGCTGGCGAAGCGCCTGGGCTTCTGGGCGAAGGTGTTCACGGGCTTTCGGCCGCTCTCGCTCCTGAGCCGCCTCGTCGTCTGGGTTATCCGCGGCACGCCGCTCATGCTGCAGCTGTACATAATCTTCTATGTGCCCGGCATGATAATGGACCACAACCCCTGGAGCTTTTCCGAGGGGCGCTTCGCCGCGGCGGCGGTGATGTTTGTCATAAACTACGCCTGCTATTTCTCCGAGATCTACCGCGGCGGCATACAGGGCGTGCCCGTAGGCCAGCAGGAGGCCGGCGAGGTGCTGGGCATGACTAAGGGGCAGATTTTCCGCCACGTCACGCTGCTGCAGATGATAAAGCGCATTGTCCCGCCCATGGCCAACGAGGTCATAACCCTGGTCAAGGACACCTCGCTCGCGCGCATCATCTCCTACCAGGAGGTCATCTGGGCCGGCTACGCCTTCATGAAGGGCTCGCACGGCATCTCCGGCCTAATATGGCCGCTCTTCTTCACGGGCGTATACTACCTCATTTTCAACGGCGTCGTCTCCTTCCTGCTGGGCAGGCTGGAGCGCAAGCTCGAGTTCTTCAGATAAGGGGGCGGGGATATGTCCGTACTGGAAGTCAAAAACCTCGAAAAGCACTTTGACAAGACGAAGGTGCTCAACGATATAAGCTTCACGCTCGAGAAGGGACAGGCGCTCTCGATAATCGGCTCCTCCGGCAGCGGCAAGACCACGCTGCTGCGCTGCCTCAACTTCCTCGAGACGCCGGACAGCGGGAGCATCAGCGTAAACGGCGAGCTGCTCTTTGACGCCGCCGACCCCGCCACGCGCCGCGAGGCGGACGTGCGCCGCAAGAGGCTGCACTTCGGGCTCGTGTTCCAGAGCTTCAACCTCTTCCCGCAGTATACGGCGCTGCAGAACGTGACGCTCGCGCCCGAGCTGCTCGCGAGGGAGCGCGAGGACTACAAGTCGAAGAAGAAGGAGATAAACGCCGCTATCGAGGCCGAGGGCCGCGAGCTGCTCGAGGCCATGGGCCTCACAGACCGCGCGGGGCATTACCCGCACCAGCTCTCCGGCGGCCAGCAGCAGCGCGTCGCCATTGCCCGCGCGCTGGCCATGCACCCGGACATCCTCTGCTTCGACGAGCCCACCAGCGCGCTCGACCCCGAGCTCACCGGCGAGGTGCTGCGCGTCATACGCTCGCTCGCCGAGCAGCACACGACGATGATTATCGTCACGCACGAGATGGGCTTCGCGCGCGACGTGAGCGACCGCATCATCTTCATGGACGAGGGCTTCATCGTTGAGCAGGGCGGGAGCGAGGTCATTTCCAACCCGCAGATGGAGCGCACGAGGCGCTTCCTCTCCGGATACGGCAAGTGAAAAGCCACCGGCTGGGAAAATTGCCGGTAAGCCGCGCGAAAAAGGGCGCAATATTTACAAAATACCTATTGAATATAACCTCAAATTAACGTATCATAATTGCGCGTGTCATACCGGCACGCGCAATTTTGCCAAGGTGGTGCTGTTCTTGAAGCTCGTGAAGAGGGCTCTCGCGTTCATACTGGCGCTGGCGCTGATGCTGCCGCTGGCCGGCTGCGGCCAGATTGTGGGCCGCTACCGCATAGTGGAGACCCTGGGCGAGCAGAGCTACGCCATCGGCTTCCGCAACGACGACTATGTGCGCTACTACGTGGAGGCGGCGCTTCAGGTGCTCGAGGCCGACGGCACCATAAACGGCCTGGCCAACAGCTGGTTCATAGAGGACAGCACCTATTACGCCTCCAGCATCGACGCGCTCGACCAGTTCCCCGGCATACCGCAGCGCACTCTGCTCGTCGGCTGCGACCCGGACGCCTACCCGCTGAGCTACATCGAGAACGGCCAGTACGCCGGCTACGACGTGGAGCTCGCGCGCGCGGTCTGCTCGCGGCTGGGCTGGACGGCGCAGTTTATCTCCGTCAAGAGCGAGAACGCCTATGACGAGCTCATGAGCGGCAACGTGGACTGCGTCTGGGGCGGCATGACCCTCGACCCGGACGAGAGGGACTTCACCGTGCTCACGCCATATCTGACGGACGAGCTGGTGATAATAACCCGTGCCGACACCGGCGCGAAGACCCTGCGCGGGCTCAAGGGCGCGAGCCTCGCCGTCTCGGTGGAGCAGAAGTACATGGACCTGCTGCAGGCCGACGAGAAGCTCATGAACCGCTTCGGCGAGATAAAGCGCCTCACCGGCGGCCTGCAGGCCCTGCTCGACGCCGTGAACTCCGGCCAGGCGAGCGCGGCGCTGGTCAGCAGCACCGCCATCTCCCGTTTCGGCGGCTGAGGGCGCAGTATTTGATTGACCGCGCCCGGGAAGCTGTGATATAATTACAAGATAACAAACTCAAGGAGTACGGCATGTGGGTTTCTGAAAACTGGCGTGATTACGAGCTCATAGACTGCTCGGAGGGCGAAAAACTCGAGCGCTGGGGGGACTATACCCTGGTGCGCCCCGACCCGCAGGCTATCTGGAAGACGCCGCGGCGCGACAGGCGCTGGAACGGCGCCGACGGGCGCTATGAGCGCAGCCGCTCCGGCGGCGGCAGCTGGGACAAGCACTCCCTTCCCGCCAGCTGGCAGATAGGCTACGGCGAGCTCAGGTTCAACGTCAAGCCCATGAACTTCAAGCACACCGGCATCTTCCCCGAGCAGGCCGCGAACTGGGAATTTATTATGCGCAAAATCCGCGCCGCGGGCCGGCCCGTCAGCGTGCTGAACCTCTTCGCCTACACCGGCGCGGCCACGGTGGCCGCCCTGGCCGCGGGCGCGAGCGTCTGCCACGTGGACGCCGCCAGGGGCATGGTGGCCTGGGCGAAGGAGAACGCCGCCGCTTCCGGCGTGGCCGACCGGCCGGTGCGCTGGATAGTTGACGACTGCGCGAAGTTCGTCGAGCGGGAGATACGCCGCGGACGGCGCTACGACGCCATAATAATGGACCCGCCCAGCTACGGGCGCGGCCCGGGCGGCGAGGTGTGGAAGCTGGAGGACAGCCTCTGGGACTTCGTGAGCCTCACCGCGGGCGTATTGAGCGACGACCCGCTCTTCGTGATTATCAACTCCTACACCACGGGCCTCGCGCCCTCGGTGCTGACCTATATCAGCGAGAGCATCTTCACGCGCCGCTTCGGCGGCCGCAGCCAGAGCGACGAGCTCGGCCTGCCGGTGACGGCCTCGGGGCTCTGCCTTCCCGCCGGAGCCGCCTGCCGCTGGGAGAGCGCGGACTGATACAACGCCATTTTGCCACGACGCTTATTGGACAGGGGTAAGGTATGCCTATTATAAAGACAGAAAACCTGCATTTCACCTATCAGGGAGACGAACAGGAGACGCTGCACGGCGTCGACCTGGAAATTGAGGAGGGCAGCTTCGTCGCCATCCTCGGCCACAACGGCTCGGGCAAGAGCACCCTGGCCAAGCTCTTCAACGGCATTTTGCTGCCTACGGAGGGCCGTGTGCTGGTCGACGGGGTCGACACCTCGCACGAGGACAAGCTGCTGGACGTGCGGCGCACGGTCGGGCTGGTGTTCCAGAACCCGGACAACCAGATTGTCGCCAACGTCGTAGAGGACGACGTGGCCTTCGCGCCCGAGAACCTGGGCGTGGAACCGGCGGAGATCCGCCGCCGGGTGGATAACGCGCTCAGGACGGTCGGCATGTACGAGTACCGCATGCACGCCCCGCACCTGCTCTCCGGCGGACAGAAGCAGAGAGTGGCGATTGCCGGCGTGCTGGCCATGCAGCTGCGCTGCATCGTCCTCGACGAGCCCACGGCGATGCTCGACCCCATCGGCCGCCGCGAGGTTGTGGCCACGGTGACGCGGCTCTGCCGCGAGGAGGGCATAACGGTCGTGCTCATAACGCACCACATGTCCGAGTGCGTGGGAGCCGACCGCCTGGTGGTTATGAGCGAGGGGCGCGTGGTGGCCGACGGCACGCCGCGCGAGGTCTTCTCGCAGGTCGAACTGCTCAAGAGCGAGGGCCTGAGCGTCCCCGCCACCACGGAGCTCATCTACGGGCTGGACGCGGCCGGCTGGAGCCTGCCGCTGACGGCGCTGACGGTCGAAGAGTGCGCGGACGCCATCATGGCCGCGCTGGTATAAGGAAAAGGGTTGCGCCAATGGACGCTGTCATAAAAGTTGAAAACCTCACCCACACCTACAGCGTGGGCACGCCGTTCGAGAAGACGGCCATAAGCGGCATCAGCGTCAGCTTCCGCCCAGGCGAGCTGGTGGCGGTCATAGGCCACACCGGCTCGGGCAAGAGCACCTTCATGCAGCACCTCGACGGCCTGCTCGAGCCCACGAGCGGCACGGTGTACTGCGAGGGGCAGGACATCTTCGCGAGCAAGGAGGCCACGCGCGACGTGCGCTTCAAGGTCGGGCTCGTGTTCCAGTACCCGGAGTACCAGCTCTTTGAGGAGACGGTCTATAAGGACATCGCCTTCGGGCCGAAGAACATGAAGCTCTCCGAGAGCGAGATCGACGAGCGCGTGCGCGAGGCGGCGGGCTTTGTCGGCATCGGCGAGGAGCTCTTTGAAAAGAGCCCGCTCGAGCTCTCCGGCGGCCAGAAGCGCCGCATAGCCATCGCCGGCGTCATCGCCATGCGGCCGAAGGTCCTGATCCTCGACGAGCCCACCGCCGGCCTCGACCCCGGCGGCTGCGAGGGCATAATCAGGAACATCCTCGACTACCGGGCGCAGACCGGCTCCACCGTCCTGCTCGTCACCCACAGCATGGACGACGCCGCGCGCATAGCCGACCGCCTGGTGGTCTTCCACGAGGGGCGGATTGCCATGGACGGCACGCCCGAGGAGGTCTTCTCCCGCCCGGCGGAGCTAACGGCCATGGGCCTCGACGTGCCGCAGCCGGCGGCCATCGCCCAGGCGCTGCGCGAGCGAGGCGCGGCGCTGCCGGAGTCCATCTACACGCTCGAGCAGCTCAGCGCGGCGGTCGCCGCGCTCAGGAAGGGGGCGGCGAACTGATGCTCAAGGACATCACCCTCGGCCAGTATTTCCCGGGCGACACCATAGTCCACCGCCTTGACCCGCGCACCAAGCTGATACTGGTCATCCTCTTCATCGTGGCGCTCTTCCTCGCCGTGGACTGGATAAGCTACGGCGTAATGTTCTGCGTCACGGCCCTGTGCGTCCTGCTCTCGAGGATAAAGCTCAAGAGCATACTCAAGGGGCTCAAGCCGCTCATCTTCATCATATTGCTCACCGGCATACTCAACCTCTTCTACACCAAGGAGGGCGCCGTGCTCTTCGACTGGTGGATTTTCACCGTCACCACCGGCGGCATCAAGCGCGCCTTCCTCATGGTAGTGCGCATCATGCTGCTTATAACCGGCACCTTCCTGCTCACCTATACCACCAGCCCCCTGGCGCTCACCGACGGGCTGGAGATGCTTTTGAACCCGCTCAAGAAGATAAGGGTGCCCGTACACGAGATGAGCATGATGATGAGCATGGCGCTCAGGTTCATCCCCACGCTCATCGAGGAGACGGACAAGATAATGTCCGCGCAGAAGGCGCGCGGCGCTGACTTCTCCACCGGCAAGCTCACCGAGAGGGCGAAG
>CALWYR010000111.1 GCA_944385805.1 uncultured Oscillospiraceae bacterium | reverse complement strand
TCCCAGCCGGCGGCGTCGATCAGGGCCTGGTCGACGGGCTCGCCCGCGAGGATGGCCTTCGCGATGTCGAGGGTGGCGTCAGCCTCGTTGGCGACGGCCTTGTAGACGGTCATGGCCTGGAGGCCGTCGACGATGTTGCGCAGGTTGGCAACGTCGCCGTCCTGGCCGGTGATGATGACGGTGTTGTCGCCGGCGTAGTCGCTGGTGACGGCCTGGGTGACGCCGAGGGCGGTGGAGTCGTTGGAGCAGAGCCAGGCGTCGAGGCGCTCGCCGCCGGAGTAGTAGGAGGCGAGGATGTTCTGGGCGCGGTCAAGGGCGGTGTCGGTGTTCCACTGCTCGGTGGCGACGACGTCGAACTCAGTCTGCTCGCTGCGGCAGACGAGCACGCCGCTCTCGAGGTAGGGCTTCAGGACGTCCATGGCGCCGTTGAAGAAGAACGGGGCGTTGTTGTCGGCGGGGTCGCCGGCGGTGAACTCAATGTACTTCGGGTCGTCGGCGGTGGTGTTCTCGAGGTCGAGGGCATCAACCAGGAACTCGCCCTGCAGGGTGCCGACGGAGTAGTTATCGAAGGAGACGTAGTAGTTGACGTTGTCGTTCATGATGAGGCGGTCGTAGGCAATGACCTCGATGTCATTGGCGGCGGCCTCGTCCATAACGGTGTTCAGAGCGGCGCCGTCGATGGCGGAGATGACGAGAAGGTCAACGCCTTGGGCGATCAGGTTCTGGATGTCGCTGACCTGCTGGTCAACCTCGTTGTCGGAGTAGACGAGCTCGGCCTGATAGCCGGCGGCCTCGAACTGCTCCTTAAGGAAGTTGCCGTCACGGTTCCAGCGCTCGAGGCTCTGGGTCGGCATGCTGATGCCGATGAAGCCGGTGGTATCGCCGCTGGGCTCTTCGCTGCCGGCGGTCTCGGCCGGGGTGCTCTCGGCGGGGGCGGGCTCTTCGCCGCAGGCGGCGAGGGCAAACACCATCACGAGGGCAAGGAGAAGGGCAAGAAACTTCTTCATTTTGTTTACCTCCTGGTAATTTCGATTGGCAGGATCCCTCCCGCCCCCGCATGGGGCGAAAGGCGGGCGCCCGCCTTGGCCGGGAAAACTGTTCCCTGTTCCTGTGCTCTATTTTAAAACTAACTTTATAAAAGTCAACGGTAAATTGACCAATTCTTGTCGATTTGTTAAATCCGTTCATTTCGGCGTCCCCGAATTGTGCAAGGTGCTGTATTCATTTGGAACAGGTCTCACAGGCTTCCATCCGACGCTTTTCGCTCTCCGCGGAGATTCTTTATCAAATATATGAAAAAAGGCATTGCCAAAACGCAAAGTTGTGTTACAATAGACGGTGAGAGTGAGCTTTGATAAATCAACTTTACTTAAGTGAGAGGTCAAGCGCAATGGAGAGTGCATTTACCGACAGACGCCGCGCCACGCGCAGCGCCATATATCACTGCCTGTACGAGACTGAGGGCATATCCACCCGCCAGTCCCTGGCCCAGTCGCTGGGGCTCAGCCTCCCGACCATATATCAGAACCTGACCGAGCTGACCGAGCTCGGGCTGGTGCGCTACTCCGGCGAGGCGCAGAGCACGGGCGGCCGCCGCGCCGCGGGGCTGGAGATAGTCCCCGACGCGCGCTTTGCCGTGGGCGTGAGCGTGGCGGCGAACCGCCTGCGCATTTCCGCGGCGGATCTCAAGCTCAACGAGCTCGCCTACCGCTCCATGAACTGCAGCGTGCTTGGCAAGGGCGTCTCCGAGGTCACGGACAGGGTGGCCGCGGAGCTGGAGCGCTTTCTTGACGATTTCCGGCTCGACCGCACGAAGATGCTGGGCGTGTGTGTGGCTCTGCCCGGCCTGATGACGCCGGAGCGCGACCGCGTGCTCTTCGCGCCCACGCTGCAGCTGCGCGATTCCGACCTCACGCCGCTCTACGCCGCCATCCCCTATCCCATGTACGTGGCCAACGACGCCACCAGCAGCGGCCACGCGGAGTGGTTCGCGCGCGGCGCGGTAGGGAACCTGGCCTATATTTCCATGGAGTGCGGCATCGGCGGCAGCGTGCTGATTGGCGGCGCGCCCTACAACGGCAGCAACCAGCGCAGCTGCGAGTTCGGGCACATGTGCGTGGTGCCCGGCGGGCTCAAGTGCAGCTGCGGAAAGCACGGCTGCCTGGAGGCCTACTGCTCGCCCGACCGCGTGAGCAAGGACCTTGGCATCTCCCTCACCGAGTTCTTCGACGAGCTCGAGAGCAAGAACCCGGAGTACGGCCTGCTCTGGACCGACGTCCTGCAGCACCTCGCCGTGGGCATCGCCAATATCCGCATGGCCTTTGACTGCGACATAGTCCTCGGCGGCCTGCTCTCGCAGTACATTCCGCCCTATCTGCCGCTGCTCAGGCAGTACGTCACGGCCAACGACCCCTTCAGCGAGAACGCTGACTACGTGTCCCTGAGCGTGCTCGGCGGGCACAGCGTGCCGCTGGGGGCCGCGCTGCACTTCATAAGCGACTTTCTGGACAACATCTGAACTGGGCTTTATTAAAGCTTTTCCGCTATCCCCGCTTTTGCCAGCGGCAAGGGGCTTCCCCGGAAAAGAGAGTATAACCTGTTAATAAGGAGCGATCGCAATGACAGTCACTTCCCGTCCCTTCGGGACGACCAAAGCCGGCGAGGCGGTAACGGCCTTTGAGCTCAGCTGCGCCGGCGGCGCCTCCGCCGTCATCCTCGACTACGGCGCGACCGTGCAGTCGCTGTCCGTGCCCGACGCCGCCGGCAGGCTGGTCGACGTGGTGCTCGGCTACGACACCGTCGCCGAGTATGAGCGGCACGGCGGCTACGTCGGCGCCACTCTCGGCCGCGTCGGCAACCGCATCGGCGGGGCGCGCTTTTCCATCGGCGGGAGGGAGTATTCCCTAGTCAAAAACGACGGCGAGAACACCCTCCACGGCGGGGCGCGCGGCTTTGACAAGTATGTCTGGTCGGCCGCGCTGCAAGGGGACAGGCTCGTCCTCTCCCGCCTCTCCCCCGACGGCGAGGAGGGCTTCCCCGGCAGCCTCAGCGTCTCCGTGAGCTTCGAGCTCACCGACGCCAACAGCCTCGTCATCACCTACGACGCCGACACCGACGCCGTCACTCCCGTCAGCCTCACCAACCACAGCTACTTCAACCTCGCCGGCGGCGGCGACGTGCTCGACCACGTGCTGCGGCTCAACGCCGAGCGCTACTGCGAGGCGGCTCCCAACTGCCTGCCCACCGGCAGGCTGCCCGGTGTCGAGGGCACGCCCTTCGACTTCCGCGCCCCGCGCCGCCTGGGCGACGCGCTGGCCGAGGAGAACGCCCAGACGGCGCTCTTCGGCGGCTTTGATCACAACTTCGTCCTCTCCGGGCGCGACGCCGCCCAGGTCTACTGCCCGGCCAGCGGCATCGTCATGGACATGCGCACCACCATGCCCGGCGTACAGCTCTACACCTCCAACTCCCTCGATGAACGCGCCGGCAAGCGCGGCAGCGTCATGGGGCCGCACGGCGCGCTCTGCCTGGAGACGCAGCTCTTCCCCGACGGCATGAACCACTACGGCTTCCCCTCCCCCCTGCTCCACCCCGGCGAGCACCTGCACAGCGAGACGGTCTACGCCTTCTCCGTGCGCTGAGCGCCGGCCCTCAGGCCGCCTTGGCGGGCGCGCGCAGCTGAGAGCGAGCCCCTCTGCCGAAGGAGGCCGGGCCTTCCCCGAAAATTTAAATTCCCGCGTCCTGCCGGACGCGGGAATTTTTCATATCAGGGCGATGCCGTGGGTGAGGAAGTCCACCACGCGCTGCCCGCGCAGGGCGTATTCGTCGGGCAGCGCCTGCAGGTCGCGGTAGAAGCCGTTCATGGAGTCTATCAGCCGCGAGGAGGTGAAGGTGTAGGTGGGCGGCTCCGGGCTGCCGCGGCGGGAGAGGCCGCGCGCGAAGACCGCGCCGTCGCTCATGTAGGCGCTTATATTGAGCTCGCGCCGGCACATAACGGGGTTCACAT
The DNA here is from genome assembly GCA_944385805.1 of uncultured Oscillospiraceae bacterium. Taxonomy (GTDB): domain Bacteria; phylum Bacillota; class Clostridia; order Oscillospirales; family Oscillospiraceae; genus Scatomorpha. Next base: position 1,545 of record CALWYR010000111.1, on the reverse strand, counting down.
CCTCGATTATCGTGAGGTCGAGCTCCGGGTCTGTCTGCAGCGCGTCGATGAGCCCGCGCAGGTGGCGGACGCGCTCGTCCTTGCTCAGCGTAAAGGTGCGGTCGAAGAGGGTTATCACGCCGTCGTAGAGGTAGCTCATCATCGCGCTCTTGTATATCACCGCGCTGCGCGGCAGGGTGAAGGTCTTCTCCGTGAAGGCCACGCCCCAGTCCTGGCCGCGGCCGGGCCTCATGCGCCCTGCGGAGAGTTCGCGCAGCAGCCCCGGCTCCATGCTTATGGGGTGCATGGTCGTGAGCAGGTAGCGGAAGGAGCCGTGCATGAGGTAGTTCATGTAGTACTGCGCGGCGTAGAGCTCGGCGTTCGTGTGGCGCTCAATGAGCCGGCGGTGCTTGCGTGTGTAGCTCTCCATGCCGTTATAGAGCTCGTTGACCATCTCCCGCGAGCGGGTGGTCACCACGTAGGGCGTGTCCGAAAAGGGCGTCTCCAGCCACTGTACGAAGATGCCGTCGCGCAGCACCAGCGCCGTGTTGCGCTCGGCGACGCGCTCGCTGAGCTCATAGAAATCATAGCGGATGTCCGCCGGCTCATAGCTGAGGAAGGAGCATATCGTGCGGCAGTAGTCGTCGCGGTGGCGCTCCAGGTTGCCGAAATGGATGAACTGGCGGATGTTAATGGGCCTGTTGGCCGGCACGGCGCGCCGCAGCCGGTCGAGGAAGTCGCTGTCGCGGTTGGAGAAATAGTGCAGCGGCGTGAGCGTGAAGAGGCCCAGCGGCTCCGTCGAGCCGTCGCGCCCCACCTCCGAGGCGGCGGTTATCATCAGATCCCAGAGCTGGTCGCGGTGACGGCCCGCGATTATTTCCGCGTTGCCGCCGGCGACGCGCCCCTCGCGCGCCGGGTCGCTGCCCGCCTGGGCGGAATAGGCCTCGCCCAGCTGGCGCGTCATCGCGTCCTCGAGCGCCGCCGGGCTCATCAGCGCGTCCTCCGCGCCGCCGAAGCGCCGCCTGAGCGACGCTAGCTGCTCCGCGCCGCTGTTGGCGATGAAAAAGCGCGCGATGTTGCGCAGCAGCTCCTCGTTGTTCTTCAGCGAGGGCAGCTTGACCCCGTTGACCCAGCGGCTGATATAGGAGGTGTCGTACCCCAGCGCCGCCGCCAGATGCCCGCTCTTGAGCCGCGTTATATAGAGCAGCTCCTTTAAAAGCGCCGCGAAATTCACGCCAATCCCTCCTTCTGCTGAGATTACTCTAACACATTTGCCCGGCCAGGGCAACAACAATTCAAGCAACTTGCCTTCCGCGAGCCGCCCCCTCCCCCTCGGCGGCGTTCCGCCGCGCCCCCCGGGCGGGCTAAAAAACGCGCCCCAGCGAACCTGGGGCGCGTCCATGTGAGAGGGACTGCACGCTGCGCGCGCAGGACATGGCTTAGTGGCAGGTGTGCCAGCCGCCGTCGACGGGGATGCAGCAGCCGTTGATGTACTTGGCCTCGTCGCTGGCGAGGTAGACCATCAGCCAGGCGGCGTCCTCGGGCATGCCGTAGTGGCCCAGGGGG
>CALWYR010000110.1 GCA_944385805.1 uncultured Oscillospiraceae bacterium | reverse complement strand
CGACTATCTCCGCGAAGGCGTTGGCGTCGGCAGCGGTATTACCTATAGCTTCCGCCACATCGGCGGCGGTGCTGCAATTGCCGTACTTGTCGCTGTTTGCGGTCTTCAGCGCGGCGAGAACGGTGCTGCCGTTTACACTGCTGCCCCACTCGATGTTGGAGAGGACGGGGGTGCCATCGGCAGAATGGGACAGATCGCCGGTGAAAATCTGATAGGCGGTGTAGGTGTGCCCGCTTACAGAGTTGCTGATAGTAATGCTATACGTGTCTGCCGCGAATGCGCCTATGCTCAGGGTGAGGCAGAGGAGCAGGGCCAGGAGGACAGATAAGGTTTTCTTAGTATTCTTCATAATCTCACCTCTAATAAAACTTCTTTTTCTGACAGGATGCTATCTGAACGTTCAGCGGGAAGAACTGCCCTCCCTTCTGCGTCCACGCAGCAGGAACACCCCGCCGCCAAACGTAGTAAGAATTAAAGCCCCAGCCACCATGAACACCAGAGCGTTTCCTCCTGTTTCAGGTAAGGTGAAAACTTCGGTCTTCGTGTTGGTGATGGTTATTTCGCCCCGGTTGATTTCGCCGTTATTAGACGAGTAAGTGATAGTGAAGCCGGGTATCTCCGCTTCCTCTACACTGTAATAGAACGCCACGCCTCCCTCGTCAGCCTTGGGAAGGCCGCTCCAGGTGTGGGACCAGCCGTTTTCGGCATTGAGCTTTACGTTGTCGCCGTACTGCTGTCTCTCCCCGTTCTTCCACTGATAGAGCGTAACGGTTACCTCCGTGCGCTCGTCCTCCGGCGTATCCTCGCTCCAGAGCTTGTTAACCGTGAGATTGGCAGGCTCGTTGTAAATATAGCTGCTCACGCTCTGCGAATACCCGATAAACGTGACGTCGTCAAATTTAACGCCGTCCGGTATGGCGCCGGCGTCCTCCATTGCTCCCCACGTAGCCTCTGCCGAATACGCGGACTTCATCCAGACAAAGTAGCGCGGAGTGGTGTCCAGCTCATAGCCATCCGGCGCCGCTTTCTCCGTCAGGCGGTAAACGGTGTTGTAGAGCGAGCCGTTGGTGATGTGCTCGGCAAAGCTCAGTTCAATATAGCCCTTTTCTTCAACCACAAAGGTTCCGTCTTCACCGTGCGCTGTGAGCGCGCTCACCTTCCAGTTATAAACGCCGTCTTCTTGCTTTTCATATCGTTCCAGACTGAACCGCGCGCCGGGCAGAAGAGTTGTTTTATCCTCGGCGTCCACCTTATATATGCGCAGTGTGGCCTTGTTGGCCGAGGCGCTCGAAGTCTGGTGCTCTATGACTATGTCGTCGCCCGTGGATATGGGCACCTGTCCCTGCAGGTAGACGGAGTTGCTGATAGTGTAGGAAACCGCCAGCGTGCCGCGGTCAATCTCGTACTCGTAGACGACAACGCACGGCGTTTCGTCAGGCAGGGTGAACTCTATCGTACCTGTATCCGGGTCGAAGCTTCTTTCGTAATACCCTGTATACTCGGCTCCGATGCCGTCCTCCTTCTCCGGGTCGTAGTGATAGACCTTGACCGTCTCGAGCCGCAGCGATACGCTCGTCCCTTCAGGGGTCTTTATCACGTCGCTGAGCTGAATGTAAGGATTGTCCGGCACCAGGTCCAGCCCGTGCGGGTTGATGGTAACGGCATAGCGCACGATGTCGAGAGCATTGCCGTTTTCGTCAGTCAGCATGGAGCTGACCTTGGTGACAGTCGGCTTGCGGTTGGTGACGGTGGTTGCGGTTGTATCCGTACTGCCGTCCCAGGTTACAGAGTTGGTATAGGTCAAGTTTTCTCCGGCCGCCACATTGGCCCAGGCCGGGTCGTCTTTGACTGAGACGTCATAGTAGATGCCGATAATGGCGTCGCCTTCAAAGTCATTCAAGCGTGTCAGCACGATGTTAATATTCGTGGTGCCGTTTTCATTTTTGACCACGCTGCTGCCGTTGAGATAATAAGACGGGTTTTGCACCTCCGTCCGCGCGCCGGTCACCGCGTTGTAGACAACTATGCGGGCGCTGCCGTCAACATATTCCATGCCCTGACTCAGCACGTCGGTCAGGTTTTCCTCTCCGATGCTGTCATGCCCGAACAGCATGATACGATAGTGGATTATCCCGCCGGAGTCGCCAAGGTCAATGTTGACGGTGGCGTCAGTGAAGGAATCCTCCGCCCCGGCAGCGCTGACCTGTTTGTTCAGGCGCTGCTGGAACGTGGTTTCCATCGTCGCGTACGTCGAATATCCACCTATCATTGCCCAGTTGGGAACAATGACTTTTTTGCCCGTCTGAATCTGTGTGCTGTCGATCCGGGTCTTGTAGGTAATTGCAAGCTTCAGGCCGGCCGAGAGCTTATCTTTGGCGGCGTCGGTGAACTCAATCATGAAGGCGGCTATCGGCTTATCCTTGTCAGCGTCACTGAAGGGCCAGCTGACCTCGGTAAACTGATTTACGTATCCGCCAACTTGTTCGGTGCTGTCGATATGGGGAACAGTATCCCGATACAGGACCTTCAGCTTGTAATCAACGCCAAGGTTCAGAGGGGTTCCCTCGACATTGTATATGCCGAGGCTCCGGCTCAGCAGCTCGAGCGTTGTGTAGTGGCTGTTTTCCGCATAGCCTCCGTCCTCATAGCTGACGTCCTGTATCCAGTCGGTATACGTCAAGCTGCCCGGATTCTGGCTGGCGCTGCCGGGATAGTCGATAACCGAATTCCAGCTGATTTCTCCGCTGTCAAAGGCATAGTCATCGAAGGTCTTGACAACTTTATACTCCGGCGGCTCCGGCATATAGCCGTCGATGTGCGCGGTATACTCGAACTCGCCGAACCTGGCCGTGTTATCAACGGACACATGCGTTCCCGCCGCTAATTCAGGAAGGTCGGTCTCGTAGCTTATAAGGTAGGCGTACTGCCTGAATTCCGCATATTCCTCCGGTATATCGAATTCGATATGCAGCTTGCCACCTTCAATGCTCACCAGGTTATTCTCTGTGAAAAAGCCTGTCACATCGCCGGCGAGCTTCCAATCATAATTTTCATACTTGTAGGCTTCAATCTTGAGGTTGCGGATGTTGTCGTATGTAAAGGAGTAATGCGCATTGTTATACTTCAGCTCGTCGACAAACTCCCAGCCTTGTATATTCTCCAGGTCCTCGTTGAGCTTGACAGTCCAGTGCAGGCGCCCGGTATTCTCGTTATAGACGCCCTCCTTGTACACAAGCGACCGGCTCAGCGCGATGTTTGACGAAGCCGAAGCTTCATTCAGCCCGTCATCCGCATAGGCGCTGTTCCTGACAGTGACGGCCGCCTGGCCGCCGCCATTGGTGATGGCATCCCAGTTTGGCTTGACCGTGTAGTAGATACCGTAGGCCTGAGCATCGTCCTGAGGCAGCTCGGGAAGTCCTGTGATAGTAAAGCTATTGCCATCCTTGGCGTATGTCAGCTCATACTCTGATTTGTCAATCGGCGTCATAGTACTGCTATAATATTTGACAACGACAAGGTTATCCCTGTCATAGGAAACGTATTGAGGATTCTCGAGCTTGTCGGTAACCGTAATGCTGCCATGTGTGCCTTTATTTGTCATGACATCAATGTCGTACATTATGCAGCCGGCGTATGCTTCAAGTTCCGGTATATAGCTGACTGGATCAAACTTCTGGTAAGCGCCGATCTTGGAGATTCTCAGGTCTGTCTCCTCGACCTTTTCCTCAACTGTCACAGAACTGCCGCCGAAGCCGAGGTCGATAGTGTCGTCTCCTTCCTGGCCGGTGGCGCTGACCTGGCCCTGAAATTGCAGCCTGCCTGTAACGGACTGTCCGCCCTGTGCGAAAGCCGGCGTGAACTCAATCTGCACCAGGCCATCCGTCCTTATGGTGTAGGTGCCAATCACGGCGCCGGTTTGTTCATTCATGACGCTGCCAACTTCTTCCTCGCTGAGCGCAATGCCGCTCGGGAGCTGGTAGTAAATCGTCCTCATGCCTGTGGTAATAACGCCCTCGGGCACGGTGTACGCGATAGTCACCCGTATTGACTGCCCGCTGACAACGCTGCCGCCTATCGGCACCCACTGTGAGCCCTCCAGCTTTTCTACCGTCATCGATGTGATGTAGTCTTTGAAGTCGACCGCGCCCGCCGGAGCAGCGTTGGCGGCGGGAGCGCTCATCGCGCTGACGGCGAAGAGGTTCATGGCGCGGCGGGCGCTCTCCACCTTTTCGGCGGTTGCCCAGCTCGTGCCGTCGTTAGGGATGGGCGTGAGCATCGGGCTCTCCTCTGGCTGTTCGCTCGGCTCCACGCTGGGCTCCACGCTCGGCTCAACGCTCGGCTCGACGCTCGGCTCGACACTCGGCTCCACGCTCGGCTCGACGCTCGGTTCAACGCTCGGCTCGGCACTGGGCTCAACGCTGGGTTCGGGGGTGGCGTTGGGGTCGGCGCCGGCTTCGGGCGGGGCGTCGGTGGGCGCGGGGGTCTCGGTGGGCGCGGGGGTCTCGACCGGCTCCGGCGGGAAGCAGCCCGCGTCGTGCACGTGCTCGCGCACCTCGCGGCGGCCGCAAATCAGATTGCCGTTCGCGTCAAAGCACTCGGCAGTGTGCGTGTGCAGGACTATCTCCTCGCGCGTGCAGCTCAGCACCGGGCGCTCCTCATAGCACTCCGCGCTGTGGACGTGGCCCTCCTGCTCGCTCCGGCCGCAGATAAGCTCGGGCTCGGAATAGCACTCCGCGCCGTGGACGTGGCCCTCGCCCTCACTCTCGGCGCAGACGAGCTCGCGCTGCTCGGTATAGCAGCTCTCGTCGTGCGCGTGGCCGGGAGCCTCCTCAAGGCCGCAGATGAGATTGCCCTCGGCGTCATAGCAGCCCTCGCCGTGCGCGTGGCCGGCGGACTCCTCAAGCCCGCAGCTGAGCGTCCGGGTGACGGCATAGCACTCTTCGGTATGCGTGTGGCCCTCGCCCTCGCTCAGGGCGCAGATAAGCTGCGGCTCGGAATAGCACTCCGCGCCGTGGACGTGGCCCTCCTGCTCCTGATAGCCGCAGACAAGCACCTGCTCCGTGCCGTAGCACTCGGGGCCGTGCTTGTGCTCCTCTATCTCCGGCAGGGGACAGACCAGACGCCCCTCCGCGTCATAGCAGTCGGCGGTGTGCGTGTGGACGACGAAGTCGGCGTAGCCGCAGACGGGATTGCCCTCCGCGTCATAGCAGGAGGCGTCGTGCTGATGCGTATACGGGTCGCAGAGCAGCATCTGGGGCCCGTTCATGGTTATGGCAGGCATGATGAGCAGCGCCGAGGTGACGGCAGCCGCGACCAGTGCGAGAGCTATGACGATATTGCGCCAGCGGCGGCCGCCGCCGCGCGCAGTTCGGCTGTCCATGTTCTTCAAGTTCTGCCTCCCCTCTGTTTACTCAAACGCCCCTATGGCGTCCAGCGGCCATAGCCTGAAGGCCAGGCGGCCGATAATCTGTTCCTCCGCGACGCAGCCGACCGTCTCGCTGCGCGAATCGCTCGAGACGCTGCGGTGGTCGCCCATGACGAAATAGCGCCCGTCGGGTACCTGGTAGGGCAGCTCGATGCTGACCTCCCCGCGCGCCTTTTCGCTCAGATACGGCTCGTCGAGCACGTCGCCGTCGATGGTAACGGTGCCGTCGTCGGCTATGTCTATCCATTCGCCGGGCAGGGCGATGACGCGCTTGACGAGAATCTTATTATTGTAGTAGAAAGCTATCAAATCCCCGCGCTCATAGCTCCCGCCGCGCACGGCGGCGACGATCTCGCCGTCGTTGAGCGTGGGGTTCATGGAGCTGCCGTAGATGCGCAGCATCGGCAGCAGCAGCGTGGATATGAGCACCGCCAGCGCGGCGGCGACGATGATGATGCCGACGGCATCGAAAACGCCCCCGCGCGCGCGGCCGCCGCCATGGCGGCGCGTCCTTTCGAGCTCGGCCTCAAGCTGCTCGATGGTGGGCATGGTAAAATCCTTCGTTTTTTTCATTTCCGCCCTCACTTGCCGGCGCTGAAGTCCAGCAAGCGCTTGAGCTCCTGATGGTTTTCGTAGAAGGCCTGCAGCCTCGCGGCGACCTCGGCCCAATAGCCCTCGGCCCGCTTTTTGGCCTCCTCCTCCATGGCGGCGCACTTGCGCTCGGTTTCGCGCAGCATTTCCTCCGCGCGCTGCTTGCTCGCCTCCTCGCGGCGGGCCGAGACCACATCCTGCCGCTCGCTGAGGCGCTTGATATTATCTATGTACTGCTGGGCGGAGAGCTGCGCGACCTCGAAAATGCCGTTGAGCCTGAGCGCGGCGACGGCGATGGAGCCGGCCTCGTCCAGGTCTATATCGCGGCTCTTGAGGGCGCTGCGCGCCTCCTCGAGCTCCTTTTTGACCGCCTCCAGCTCCTTGGCCTGTTCGAGCATCAGCTCCAGGAGCTGCGCCCTGCTCAGGCGGCGAAGTTCCTTATCCGTCATTGCAA
>CALWYR010000109.1 GCA_944385805.1 uncultured Oscillospiraceae bacterium | reverse complement strand
TCCGCGAGGACCATGTCGGCGACGTTCTTGGTGACGTCGGTGCCGGTGATGCCCATGCCGACGCCGATGTCGGCGCTCTTGATGCTGGGCGCGTCGTTGACGCCGTCGCCGGTCATGGCGGTGACGTTGTTGTGGCTGCGCCAGGCGTTGACTATGCGGGTCTTGTGCTCGGGCTGGACGCGGGCGTAGACGGAAATCTTCTCGAACTCGCGGTCAAACTCCTCGTCGCTCATCTCGTTGAGCTGCGCGCCGGTGATGGCGCGGGTGTCCGGCGTGAGGATGCCGAGCTCGCGGGCGATGGCCATGGCGGTGTCGATGTGGTCGCCGGTTATCATTATCGGGCGGATGCCCGCGCCGCGGCACTCCTCAATGGCGGCCTTGACCTCCGGGCGCACCGGGTCGATCATGCCGGTGAGGCCGATGAAGACGAGCTCGCGCTCGAGGTTGGCGGGAGAGCAGTCGGCGGGGACGGCGTCCCAAAGCCTCTCGCTGGCGGCGAGGACGCGCAGGGCCCTGTCGGCCATGGCCTTGTTGGCGGCGAGGATCTCGGCGCGCTTTTCTTCGGTCATGGGCTTTATCCCGCCGTTTTCGATGTAGCCGGTGCAGAGCTTGAGTATCTCGTCGGGCGCGCCCTTGGTGTACTGCACGACGCCCTCAGCGGTCTGGTGGACGGTGCTCATCATCTTGCGCATGGAGTCGAAGGGAGCCTCGCCCACGCGCGGCTGGGCGGCCTTGAGCGCGGGCTTGCCCAGGCCGAGGCCGTGGGCGTAGTTGACAAGGGCGGCCTCGGTGGGCTCGCCGACGGCGACGCCGTTGTCGTCCTCCTCCGCGTCGGAGCAGAGGCTCATGGCGGCAGCGAGGAGCTTCTCGTCGTCGCCGTAGTGGTCGACGACGGTCATCTTGTTCTGGGTGAGGGTGCCGGTCTTGTCCGAGCATATTACCTGGGCGCAGCCGAGGGTCTCGACGGCGGTCAGGCGGCGGATAATGGCGTTGCGCTTGGACATGTTGGTGACGCCTATCGAGAGCACCACCGTGACGACGGCGGCGAGGCCCTCCGGTATGGCGGCGACGGCCAGGGAGACGGCGACCATGAAGCTGTCGAGGATGACGTCGAAGTGGAAGCCGCCGGCGCGCAGGATCTGCACGGCGAAGATGACGACGCAGATGCCGAGGACGAGCCAGGTGAGGATTTTGCTCAGCTGGCTGAGCTTGACCTGCAGCGGGGTCTGGCCCTGCTCGGCGCGGGAGAGGGCGTCGGCTATCTTGCCCATCTCGGTGTCCATGCCGGTGGCGGTGATGACGGCGCTGCCGCGGCCGTAGGTGACCGTGGAGCCCATGTAGCACATGTTCTTGCGGTCGCCCAGAGGTACGTCGGAGGCGTCCTTGAGGTCTATCACATCTATGAACTTGTATACGGGGACGCTCTCGCCGGTCAGCGCGGCCTCCTCTATCTGGAGGCTGGCGCTGTCGATGACGCGGCCGTCGGCGGGGACGGCGTCGCCGGCCTCGAGCAGCACCACGTCGCCGACGACGAGCTCGGCGCTGGGCACTATACATACCTTGCCGTCGCGCAGCACCTTGCTGGTGGCGGCGCTCATGGCCTGCAGCGCCTCGATGGCCTTTTCAGCCTTGCTCTCCTGATAGACGCCGAGCACGGCGTTGACGATGACGACGATAAGGATAATCACCGTGTCGGTGATGCCCTTGAGGCCCTCCTCATAGATGCCGGTGATAGCGCTGACCACCGCGGCGACAATAAGGATGATTATCATCGGGTCGGCCATCTGGGCGAAGAAGCGCTTCAAGAGCGAATCCTTCTTCTCCGCGGCCAGCTCGTTGCGGCCGTCGCGCTCAAGGCGCTGCCGCGCCTCGGCGCTAGTGAGGCCCTGCTCAGAGCTCGCTACGTCTCTGAGAACCTCGGCGGAGTCCTCGCAATAGTACTTCACTTGTTAATACCACCCTTTCACTTTATACGGAACGGTTCAGCGGCAAGCAAAAAGACCCATGGACGGGTTCTGCCTGTCCATGAGTCTCGTCATTTAATGCAAGCCAGGTTTTACCCAAGGTGTTGACTTGCCTCCATATTGAGCGGAAGACTACTCCCTCATGTAGGCAAGATAGTATCATTTCAGCCGCGGATTGTCAAGCGCTTTCGCCGCATAGGCGGCAAATTTACTCAGTTTTCGCGCTTTATCCGCTGACCACCTTCACATTTTCCTCCCCCAGCAGCTCCTTCAGCTCGTTTACGAGGCTGTCGCGCACCACGCAGTCCGCGCCCAGCTTGCGCGCGCTGTCGGCGATGTAGACTATCATGCGGTCATGGCCGGGGAACATTTCCTGCAGCAGCTCTATCCGCCGCAGAAGGCGCGCGTCCGCCGTCGGCAGCCGCACCCAGAGCCTGCGCGGCCTCTCATCGGGGCGGGAGAGCCCGCCGGCGTCGTCTATGGGGCGCATGGCGTCGACCACCAGCTGCGGCTCCTTCTCGTCGCGCACGGATATGCGCCCGCGCACGAGCACGGCGCTGTTCTCCTGCGCGGCGTCCGCGCCGTTGTCGAGGGCGCGCTGGAAGCAGAGCAGCTCCATGCTGCCCGTGTCGTCCTCGAGCTGGATGTAAGCCATCAGCGAGCCGTTCTTGGTCGTGCGCGTGCGCTTGCCCGAGACCACGCCGGCCACGGTGACGAGCTGGTTGTCGGCAAAGCGCTCGGGCCCGCCCTCCTCGGCGAAGTCGCTGAGGATGGCGCCGATGTTCACCGCCCCGGCCCGACGCGCGGCCTCGCGGTACTCGTCCATGGGGTGGCCGCTGAGGTAGAGGCCTGTCATCTCGCGCTCCATGGCCATGAGCTCGCTCTTTGAGAACTCCTCCACGTCCGGCACCGCCACGTCGGCAGAGAGCTCGTCCTCCTCGCCGCCGAAGAGGTCGTACTGCCCGACGATATTGCGCTTGCCGTCGGTGGCGATGCTGTCGAGCACAAGATCGAGCATCTGCATGAGCGCTCGGCGGTTGACGCCCAGGCTGTCGAAGGCCCCGGCGCGGATGAGGCTCTCCACCGCGCGGCGGTTGAGCTCCTTGCCGGACATGCGGCGGCAGAAGTCCTCGAGGCCCGTGAAGGGCCCGCCCTCGCGGCGCTCGTCCATGAGCTGGAAGATGAACTTCTCGCCGATATTCTTTATCGCCGCGAGGCCGAAGCGCAGATCCGCGCCCGCGACGGTGAAGTAGGCGTCGGACTCGTTTACATCCGGCGGCAGCAGGCGGATGCCCATGTCGCGGCACTCGGTGATGTACTCGGCGACCTTGCTCGAAGAGTCGAGCACGCTGGTGAGCAGCGCGGCCATGTACTCGCGCGGGTGGTGCCGCTTCATATAGGCGGTGCGGTAGGCGACGACGGCGTAGCAGACGGCGTGCGCCTTGTTGAAGGCGTAGCTCGCGAAGTCCAGTATCTCGTCGTAGATGGCCTCCGCCGTGGCCTCGGGTATGCCGGACGCGACGCAGCCGGGAATGCCGCGCTCGCTGTCGCCGCTGACGAAGGCTTTGCGCTCGGCGTCAATGACGGCGTGCTTTTTCTTGCTCATGGCGCGGCGGATGTTGTCCGCCTGCCCCAGCGAGAAGCCGGCGAGGCGGCGGAATATCTCTATGACCTGCTCCTGATAGACGATGCAGCCGTAGGTGACGGAGAGGATGGGCTCCAGCGAGGGGTGCTTGTAGCTTATGCGCTCCGGGTGGCGGCTGTTGTCCAGGAACCGGGGGATGGAGTCCATGGGGCCGGGGCGGTAGAGGGCGATAATGGCGGTGATGTCCTCGATGCTCCTTGGCCCCAGGCGGGTGCAGACGCTGGTCATGCCCGTGCTCTCGAGCTGGAAGACGCCCTCGGTCCTGCCCGCGGCGAGCATGGCGAAGGTCTCCGCGTCGTCGTCGGGCAGGGCGTTGACGTCGAAACCGGGCGTGTGCCGGCGCACCAGCTCCGCCGCGTCCTCGAGCACCGTGAGGTTGCGCAGGCCGAGGAAGTCCATCTTTAAAAGGCCCAGCTCCTCGAGAGTGGTCATGGGGTACTGCGTGACGACGCTCTCGTCGTTGCGGGCCAGCGGCACGTACTCGTAGACGGGCTTTTCCGTTATAACCACGCCCGCGGCGTGGGTGCTCGCGTGGCGCGGCATGCCCTCGAGGGCCTTGGCCGTGTCGATGAGCTGCCTGACGCGCTCGTCGCCGGAGTACATCTCGCGCAGCTGCTTGGAGAGGTGCATCGCCTCGTCGAGCGTCATGCCCGGCGCGTTGGGCACCTGCTTGGCGACGGCGTCGCACTCGGCGTAGCTCATGTCCAGCGCGCGGCCCGTGTCGCGCACGGCCTGCCGCGCGGCCATGGTGCCGAAGGTGACTATCTGCGCCACGTGGTCGCGGCCGTACTTGCGGTTGACGTACTCTATCACCTCGCCGCGGCGGCGCACGCAGAAGTCTATGTCTATATCCGGCATGCTCACGCGCTCGGGGTTCAGAAAGCGCTCGAAGTAGAGGCTGTACTTAATCGGGTCGACGTCCGTTATAAAGAGGCAGTAGCTCACCACGCTGCCCGCCGCGCTGCCGCGGCCGGGGCCGACGGGAATGCCCTGCGCCTTGGCGTAGCCGATGAAGTCGGAGACTATGAGGAAGTAGTCCACAAAGCCCATGCGCTTTATCATGTCGAGCTCGTAGTCCAG
>CALWYR010000108.1 GCA_944385805.1 uncultured Oscillospiraceae bacterium | reverse complement strand
GACGTCCGACACGTTGGCGTCGGCAAGTCCCTCTGCGACGACCAGCGGGCCCGATACTTTCGTTACAATTCCGCTCATCTGCAAACCTTCTTTACAAAATATCTGTCCCAACGGCCTTCTCGACCGCGGCCTTGAGGGCGCTCTGGCCGAGACCCAGGGGGCCTTCCCTGCCCGGGATAAGGATGATCGCGGGACTGGGGACGTCCTTGTACCTCGCGATCTCGTGCTCGAGGTAACCGGCGAGGTTCTCCTCGACGTAAATTATTGCGTACTGCCCGTCGGACTCCCTTGTGACGCGGCGGAAGACCTCGCGGGCCTCCTCCTGGCCGGCCGCGGGGAAGACGTCCAGGCCCAGGGCCTTGAAGCCCATGACGGTGTCGGCGCCGCCGATAACAGCTATTTTAAGCATTTATATCACGCAGCCTTTCCCGTATGACCTCGGGCTCTATGCCGGCGAGGCGCCCGGTGAGTATCATCCTCGCGGCGGTAATCTCGTTTTCGAGCAGCGCCATGTACTCCGCCACCGGCTCCGCGCCGAAGGGGATCATCTTGGCGCCCGCGAGATAGGCGCTCACGGCGTTGTCGCACTCAAGCTCAAAGGCGGTCATCGCGCCGCCCTTCATCGCCTGCGCGCCCAGGTTCGCGGCCTGCTCCAGCGTGGCAGCGCCAAACGCGGCGGCGAGCGAGTCGGCGCTCTCGGCGGCCTTCGCGAGTATTTCGCAGTCTATGCTGCCGCCGGGTACCATGGCCCCGAGCATGAAGCCCGTGTCCTTGCCCATGCGCACGGTGCGCACCGCGGCGCGCAGGTTGGCGCTGTCGATGAGCGTGCGCACATAGCCCGCGAGGAAGGCGCTGCCGCTCTCCGCGGCGAGAGCCGTGAGCAGCGCGAAATAGCGCCGGTCGAGCTCAAAGTCCGCCAGCTGCGGGTTGCCGGTGCGCGCGAGCAGCTCCGCGGCCTCCGTATAGGCCTCCTGCATGTCGGGCGGAAGGGAGCCCAGCGCGCCCTCCTCGCTCGTGTACTCGACGAGCTTTTCCTTCGCCACGCGGCCGCAGTCCGAGAGTATGCCCTCGCAGCCCACGTCCATGGCGCGCGCCTTTATGAGCGCCTTGAGATTGTGGTAGTCATATTTGGCGCGGAAGATGTCCACTACCGAGCTCTGGGGGCACATGTTCGCGAGCTCCGCGAACACCTCGGCCCTCCTGCGGGAGAGAGCGTCGTTGACGCCCTTGTTGTCGCAGGCGGACATGTCCTCATAGCCGCAGTCGCACAGCAGCTTCGCGCTCTCCTGGAAGCTGGGCGCGGAGAGCATACGGTCCATCCGCTCCCGGGTGAGCATACCGGCCTCCCTGGCACGGAGCATGCTGGAGAGCATCAGGTATGCGGTATCCTTTACTTTTTTAGCCAAGACCTTACCTCCCTGCCCTTTGGATTTCGGCGAAAGCCGTCTCAGCCCTCAAAGAGCACCTCCGCGACGCGCGCGGCCAGCTCGCCCCGGCTGAGGTCGAGCAGGGTGTCCACGGTGCAGTTGACCTCGATGTCACCCTGCTTGAGGATGAGACCGCCGGCCATGTCGCGGTTGGTGTCGGAGAGAGTGAGCGTGCCGGGCAGGCCCTTGGCGGCCAGCGCCTCGTTGGCGGCCTTGACGGCCTTGGCGCCGACGGCGGAAGCGTCGCGCGCGTTGAGGATGACCTCCTCCTGGCCGGTAACGGCGGCCTCGGCCGCCATGCGGGCGAGGAAGCCCACATAGTCGCGCTCGGGCAGCTCGGCAATCTTGTCCTTCGCCAGCTCAAAGGCCCTGGAGACGGCGTCCTGCTTCATGTTGAGGATGCTCTTCTTGGCCTCGAGCCGGGCGGTGCGGTCCATGCGCTGCACGCGCTGTTCCGTATCCTTCACGCCCTCGCGCACAAGCCGCCAGTACTCGTCCTGGGCCTTCTTCTCGGCCTCGGCCTTTATGGCCGCGCAGCGCTCGTCGCTGTCCTTTTTGACGGCGGCGCAGTCGGCCTCGGCGTCGGCTAAGATGCGCGAGGTTATCTTGTCAATACCTTTCATAGCACACGACCCTCTAAATCAACATCAGCCGATGTTGAGGATCATGAGCATGGAGGCCAGCAGGGAAAGTATGGCGTAGAACTCGACGGTGATGCAGAGGACCATGCCCTTGGACCAGTCGTCGGGCTTCTTCGCAAGCAGATTTATGGACGCCGCCGCGACCTTGCCCTGGGCTATAGCGGAGAGCCAGCCGCCGAGAGCCATCGGGATGCAGGCGACGAAGTAGCGCAGGCCTTCGGTGACGGTGAGGTCAACGATGGAGCCGTCAAGCAGGCCCATGGAGAAGCTGGCGAAGAACCAGACGACCAGGCCGTACAGGCCCTGGGTGCCGGGGATGACCTGCAGGATCATGACTTTACCGAACTTGCCGGGGTCCTCGCAGAGGAGACCCGCGCCCGCCTCGCCGGCGATGCCGGTGCCGATAGCGGAGCCAACGCCGCTGAGTGCCGCCGCGAGACCCGCGCCGAGCAGGCCGAGAGCCATTCCGCCAAACTGTTCTAACATTTTGTTTTCCTCCTCTTAGTTGTCGTTGGTGACTGTTACGTACTGAGTATTGATTGCCAGGGGCTTGAACGGCTTTCCGCCGTCCTCATAGAACTTGCCGAAGTACTCCAGGCACTGGAGCCTGAGGTCGTGGACGAAGCAGCCGAGCAGGTTGAGCGCGAAGTTCAGCGCGTTGCCCACGAGGGATATGAGCAGGAACACGAAGATGTTCCCGGCTATGGCGCCGATGGTGTTGAAGACCTGAGCGATAACGCTGCCGGCCAGCATGAGCGCCATCAGACGCGAGTAGCT
>CALWYR010000107.1 GCA_944385805.1 uncultured Oscillospiraceae bacterium | reverse complement strand
TAGTCGGCGTGGCCCGGGCAGTCGACGTGGGCGTAGTGGCGGCCCTGGATCTGCTCGCCGTTCAGGCCGGTGCGGTCGTCGGTCTGGTACTCGACGTGGGCGGTGTTGATCGTGATACCGCGGGCGCGCTCCTCGGGGGCCTTGTCGATCTGGTCGTAGGCGGTGTACTCGGCGGCGCCTTCGTCGGCCATGTGCAGGACCTTGGTGATAGCGGCGGTCAGGGTGGTCTTGCCGTGGTCGATATGGCCGATGGTGCCAATGTTGACGTGGGGCTTGGTGCGGTTAAACATCTGCTTTGCCATTGTGATTATCCTCCTTAATTCTCGATGGATGATCTTGATAAGCGGAATTTATCGTAAGCGAGGCTCAGCCCCGGTTTCCGATAATCTTCTCCTGCAGGTTCTTGGGAAGCTGCACGAAGTGGCTGGGCTCCATGGAGTAGTTCGCGCGGCCCTGGGTCTTGCTGCGCAGGTCGGTCGCGTAACCGAACATGGTGCTGAGCGGGACGTTGGCGTTGATTATCACGGCGCCGTTGCGTATGTCGGTGCCGGAAACCTGGCCGCGGCGGGCGTTGAGGTCGCCCACGACCGTGCCCATATACTCCTCGGGAGCGGTGACGGTGACCTTCATGATGGGCTCGAGCAGTACGGGGCCTGCCTTGGCCATGGCCTCCTTGAAGGCCATGCTGCCGCATATCTTGAAGGCGTTCTCGCTGGAGTCGACCTCGTGGAAGGAGCCGTCTATGAGCGTGGCCTTGATGTCGACGACCTGGAAGCCGCCGAGCACGCCGGCCTGCATCGCGCCCTGGATGCCCTGGTCCACGCAGGGGATATATTCCTTGGGTATCGCGCCGCCGTGAATGTCGTCCACGAACTCATAGCCCTTGCCGGACTCGTTGGGCTCGATGGTGAGCTTGACGTGCGCGAACTGGCCGCGGCCGCCGGTCTGGCGCACAAAGCGCGTGTCGACGGTGGCGGGCTTGGTGACGGTCTCCTTGTAGGAGACCTGGGGCTTGCCGACGTTGGCCTCGACCTTGAACTCGCGCAGCAGGCGATCCACGATAATCTCAAGGTGGAGCTCGCCCATGCCGGCGATAATGGTCTGGCCGGTCTCTTCGTCGGTGTAGGTCTTAAAGGTGGGGTCCTCCTCGGCCAGCTTGGCGAGGGCGACGGACATCTTTTCCTGGCCGGCCTTGGTCTTGGGCTCGATGGCGACGCGGATAACCGGCTCGGGGAACTCCATGTTCTCGAGGATTATCTGGTGCTTGTCGTCGCAGAGCGTGTCGCCGGTGGTCGTGTTCTTCAGGCCGACGGCGGCGGCGATATCGCCGGAATACGCGGTCTGCAGGTCCTCGCGGTGGTTGGCGTGCATCAGCAGGATGCGGCCGAGCCTCTCGCGCTGGCCCTTGGTCGCGTTTATCACGGTCTCGCCGGCGTTTACGGTGCCGGAGTAGACGCGGAAGAACGCGAGCTTGCCGACATAGGGGTCCGTCATAATCTTGAAAGCGAGTGCGGAGAAGGGGGCGTCGTCGCTCGCGGGGCGCTCCTCAGCCTCGCCGGTCTTGGGGTTTACGCCCTCGACCGGAGGGATGTCGAGCGGGCTGGGCAGGTAGTCGACGATGGCGTCGAGCAGCTTCTGCACGCCCTTGTTCTTATAGGAGGTGCCGCAGACGACGGGCACCATCTTGACCGCGAGGGTGGCGCGGCGTATGGCGGCGCGTATCTTGTCGGTGGGGATTTCCTCGCCTTCAAGGTACAGCTCCATGATGTCGTCGTCGAAGTCGCTGACCGCCTCCAGCAGCTGGTTGCGGTACTGCTTAGCCAGCTCAAGCATATCCTCGGGGATATCCTCGACGCGCATATCCTTGCCCAGATCGTCATAGTAGATGTCGGCGTTCATCTCCACAAGGTCGATGATGCCGCGGAAATCGGCTTCCTTGCCTATGGGCAGCTGTATCGGCACGGCGTTGGCCTTCAGGCGGTCGTGCACCATGTCAATCACGTTGTAGAAGTTGGCGCCCATAATGTCCATCTTGTTGACGTATATTATGCGCGGGACGTGATAGTGGTCGGCCTGACGCCAGACGGTCTCGCTCTGGGGCTCGACGCCGCCCTTGGCGCAAAGCACGGTGACGCTGCCGTCAAGCACGCGGAGGCTGCGCTCGACCTCGACGGTGAAGTCGACGTGGCCCGGGGTGTCGATGATGTTCAGCCGGCAGCCGCGCCAGTGGCAGGTGGTGGCGGCGGAGGTGATGGTGATGCCGCGCTCCTGCTCCTGCTCCATCCAGTCCATGGTGGCGTTGCCCTCATGCACCTCGCCGAGCTTGTAGTTGACGCCGGTGTAGAAAAGTATACGCTCGGTCGTCGTAGTCTTGCCCGCGTCGATATGGGCCATTATACCGATGTTTCTCGTATTCTCCAGTGAATAATCTCTGGGCATAAAATGCTACTCCTACTCCTTACTTCTTTCTCTTCTCTGCTCTAATCTCTTACCACCTGAAATGCGCGAAGGCCTTGTTGCTCTCGGCCATCTTGTGGGTGTCCTCACGGCGCTTGACAGCGGCGCCGAGGCCGTTGCAGGCGTCCATGATTTCGCCGGCAAGGCGCTCCTTCATGGTCTTCTCGCCGCGCTTGCGGGCGAACATGGTCAGCCAGCGCAGGCCAAGGGTCTGGCGGCGGGCCGGGCGGACCTCGACAGGCACCTGATAGGTCGCGCCGCCGACGCGGCGGGCCTTGACCTCCAGGCTGGGCATGATGTTATTCATGGCCTCGGTGAACGCCTCGAGCGGGTCCTTGCCGCTCTTTTCCTTTATAATGTCAAACGCATCGTACACGACCTTCTGTGCGACGCCCTTCTTGCCGTCCAGCATGATGCTGTTGATGAGCT
>CALWYR010000106.1 GCA_944385805.1 uncultured Oscillospiraceae bacterium | reverse complement strand
GGCAGTCGCCGAGGGCAACAAGGAGGCAGCTGCCGGCACCTATAAAGTTGCTGTCAAGTCCGTCGACCGCGCCGCGGCCAAGGGACTCATCCACAAGAACAACGCCGCGCACAAGAAGAGCGCCATGACTCAGAAGCTCAACGCCATGAACTGAGCGGTGTGAAAGGCCCGCCGTGGGAATCTCCACGGCGGGCCTTTCGCTGTCTTTTTGCTCTTTCATGAGGGAGCGCCCCCCGCTGCTCGCGCTGTTCCTTTAGACTGGTCTATAACTTATACCTTCTCCCTGAGGGACGCTTTCTTTTGCTGCGCCAAAAGAAAGCGCCCCTCAGGGAGAAGGTTATATTTAAGGAATAGTCCTAAAGCAACAGCTCCGGCAACGCTGGTATTGTCAATCAAACAGCCCCGTCGGGTTGAACCCGGCAAACTCCGGCGTGTATGCCGCTTCGGCTTCATTCACCCAGGAACTGAAGTCCTCGTTGAAGCTCATCACCGCGCAGGCGTAGCGCAGCGTGTACGGCACGGCGGTGCCCATGAGCACTAGGTCGTCGGGGGTCGTCTCCACGCGCATGAGGATGTGATAGCCGTCCTGCGTCTCGACAATATCGCTTATCTCGCCGGGGGCGAGCGCTGCGGCGGCCTCGGCGAACTCCTCGTGTACCACGCCTGGCTCGAAGCAGTAGCCGTTGGGATAGCTCGCGAGCCCCGGGTCCTCGCTGTCGCGGGCCATGAGCTCATCGAAGAGCGCGGCTCGGTCTTCCTCGGGCACGGCGCGCAGCTCGTTCAGGTCGGCGTTGGCGCGCTCCAGCTGCGCCTCGTCGTTCCCGCCGCCGGTCTGGAAGAGGATGTGCTTGACGGTCATAAAGCCGTAGGTTTCGGCGAAGGCCATAGCGTCCTCGTCGCTGACGCTTTCGCCCAGCTCGCCGTAGAGCTGCATGAACATGCGCGGATAGAGCACCATCATGCGGTTGACGTAGTTATATAGCTCCTCGGTGACATAGAGCCCGGAGAGGTATTCATAGAGCTCCGCCTCGGTGCCGTCCTCGCCCACGTACTCGGCGATGTCGCTCTTGAGCTGCTCGTCCAGCACCTCGAGGTCGGTCTCCGTGAGCTCGACGCCCAGCTCCTCCGCCTTCTGCTCCAGCACGCGGTACTGCACGCAGTAGTCGCGCGCGCCCGCGGCGATGAACTCGCCGATGGTCATGCCCGCGTCGGGGAAGTCCTCGTTGAGGTCGTGGCCCTGGCCGTATTTGATGTACTCCTCAAAGAGCCAGTAGAAATACTCGTCCCAGCAGACGTCCTCGCCGTTGACGGTCAGCACCGCCGTGTCCGGGGCGTAGGCGGCGTAAGCCGCGTCCCAGTCATAGCTGACGGCCTCGTCCGTGTCGGCGGGTTGACTGTCGCCGCCGCAGGCCGCGAGCGAAAGCAGCAGCGCGGCCGCGAGAAGCAGTGTGAGCAGTTTTTTCATGTTTACTCCTTTTGTTGAACCGCGGGCGCGGTCTCGCTCCAGTCCTCGATAAAAGCGGCCGCCTCGTCGAGCACCCTCCTGGGGCTGCTCAGCTCGAGGGCCAGCGTCGGCTTTCTGGCCGCCTCCACCTTCAGGCGGCGCCTGTAGCGGCTCTGGGCGTAGAGGGCGCTGACGCGCTCCATGTCGAAGTCGGCGAGGGTGAAGCGCAGTACTCCGCCCTTCTGAGTGATGTCTGTGATGCCGGCGCGGCCCGCCTCGCCGCGCAGCAGGGCCACGCGCACAAGGCTGGTGACCTCTCCGGGCGGCTCGCCGAAGCGGTCTATGAGCTCGTCGAGCACGTCGTTGGCGTCTTCCTCCGTGCGGATGAGCGCGATGCGCCGGTAGAGGTCCATGCGCTGCTCGCTGGCGGAGACGTAGCTCTCCGGTATGTTGGCGCTGACGGCGAGGTCCGCCGTGGTGCTCGCGCGCTTTTCCGGCTGTTCGCCGCGCTCCTCGAGCACGGCCTCCTCCAGCAGGCGCAGGTACATGTCGTAGCCCACGTCCGTGAGGTGCCCGCTCTGCTCCGCGCCCAGGAGCGAGCCCGCGCCGCGTATCTCGAGGTCGCGCATGGCGATGCGGAAGCCGGAGTTGAACTCGGCGAACTCGCGTATCGCCTCCAGCCTCTTCTCGGCTATCTCGCTGAGCACCTTGTCGCGCCGGAAGGTGAGGTAGGCGCTGGCCCGGCGCGCGCTGCGGCCCACGCGGCCGCGTATCTGGTGCAGCTGCGCGAGCCCGAGCTTGTCGGCGTCCTCGATGATAAGCGTGTTGACGTTCGGGATGTCGATGCCCGTCTCGATTATGGTCGTGCAGACGAGGATCTGTACGCGCCCCTCGGCCATGTCCTCCATTATCCGGCCCAGCTGCTCGGAGTCCATCTTGCCGTGGGCGACAGCGACGGACGCGCCGTCCATGAGCTCGGATATCTTCAGCGCGGTGCGCTCGATGTTGTCCACTCTGTTGTGCAGATAGTAGACCTGTCCGCCGCGGTCTAGCTCGCGGCGCATGGCGTCGGCGAGGACGCCCCAGTCGTGCTCCATGACGAAGGTCTGCACCGGCAGCCGCTCGAGCGGCGGCTCCTCGATGGTCGACATGTCGCGGATGCCGGAGAGGGCCATGTTGAGCGTGCGCGGTATTGGCGTGGCCGAGAGGGTGAGCACGTCCACCTGACGGCTGAGCTCCTTGATATGTTCCTTGTGCGAGACGCCGAAGCGCTGCTCCTCGTCCACCACGAGCAGGCCGAGGTCCTTGAACTTGACGTCCTTCTGCAGCAGGCGGTGCGTGCCGATTATGAGGTCGCAGCTGCCTTCGGCGAGCCCGGCGAGGGCCTTTTTTATCTGCGTATTGCTGCGGAATCGGCTCAAAACCTCGATATTTATGGGGTAGCCCGCGAAGCGCTGCACCGCCGTCTGATAGTGCTGCTGCGCGAGCACGGTGGTGGGTACGAGTATGGCGGCCTGCTTGCCGTCGAGGATGCACTTCATCACGGCGCGCAGGGCCACCTCGGTCTTGCCGTAGCCCACGTCGCCGCAGAGCAGGCGGTCCATGGGCACGGGCTTTTCCATGTCCGCCTTTATCTCCTCCGTGCAGCGCAGCTGGTCGCCCGTCTCCTCATAGGGGAAGCGCTCTTCAAACTCCGTCTGCCAGGGCGAGTCGGGCGCGAAGGCGTGGCCCTTTCGGCGCGTGCGCTCGGCGTAGAGGGCTATGAGCTCCTTGGCCAGCTGCTTGGCGGCGGCCTTTGCTTTAGATTTTGTGCGCTGCCACTCCGTGCCGCCCATCTTCGAGAGGCGCACGGGCCTGTCCTCGCCCGCGCCGATGTACTTGCTGACTAGGTCGAGCTGCGTCGCGGGCACATAGAGCACGTCGCTGCCGGCGTAGCTTATCTTGATGTAATCCTTCTGCACGCCGTCAACCGGCATTCGCACGACGCCGGCGAAGCGGCCGATGCCGTGGTGCTCGTGGACGACGAGGTCGCCGACGGCGAGGTCGGCGCAGGAGCCTATCCTCTCGGTGTTGGAGGGGCGGCGCCTGCCCGCGGCGCGCTTTTTGGGCTTTCTGAAGCCGCTGCCGGCTATCTGCGTGTCCGTGAGCAGGGCGAGGCGCAGCCCGGGGTACTCTATGCCGGCGGAGAGGCTGCCGGTTGTGACGGCGCAGCGGCCGCCCTCGGGAAGCGCAGTCAGGCTCTCGGCGACGGAGCTCTTTATCCCGCGCTCGTCGAGGAAGGCCGCCAGCAGCCGCGCGCGGCGCATGTCGCCGGCGAGCACGCAGACGGCGAACCCGGCCCTGAGATAGCCGGAGATGTCCTCCGCGGCCTGGCTGGAGCTGCCGCCGTAGCTGGGCAGCTGCTTCGCGTGTATGACCGTCACGCTGCGCGGCTCGGCGGGGTAGCGCCCGGCGGTGAAGGAGTCCGCCATATACAGCGCCATGGCCCCCAGGCGGCGCATGGCGGCGTCGTAGGGTATGAAGTAGTCATCCGGCCTTGCTATGAGCTTACCGGCCCTGGAGAGGCTTGTGACGTCCTCAGTGACGCGCTTGATATAGGCCCTCGCGTTCTCGGCGAAGCGCGCGGGCTGGTCGAGGACGACTACGGCGCCGTCGGGTATGTAGTCGATGGCCGTGGCCGTCTCCCCGTAGATGAGCTCGGCGTAGCGGTCGGCGCCCGGCAGCTCGGCCCCGGTGGCGAGGCGGTCGGCGTCTTCGCGCAGTACCTGGGCCAGGATGGGCCCGGTCTCGCCGCTGCGGCGCTTGAGTGCGCGCTCGGCCCGGCGCGTGAGCTCGGCCTCCACGGCGGTGACGCCGCCCTTTGCGAGAGTGGGCAGAACCTCGGCGGCGGGCACCACGCGGCAGCGCTCCACGCTCTCCGTGCGCCGCTGGCTGACCGTGTCGAAGAAGCCCATGGAGTCTATCTCATCGCCCCAGAACTCAATGCGGACGGGCTGGCTGTAGGCCGGGGAGAAGAAGTCGAGTATGCCGCCGCGGCGCGAGAACTGTCCCGGGCCCTCGACCTGCACGGCGCGGGAGTAGCCGCAGCGCAGCAGCGCGTCCTCCACGTCCTCGGGCGCGACTGAGCCCCTGCTGTCGATTTCAAAGGCCGCGCGGCGGAAGACCTCCGGCGGCATGGCGCGCTGGAAGAAGCCCTCGGCGGTTATGAGCACAACCGGCGCGCCGTCCATGAGCGCGGCGAGGCCGTTGATGCGCCGCTGCTCGCCGGAGCGGCTCATGGCGTCGGCGCTGTAGAAGACGTAGTCGCGCCCGGTGAGCAGCGCGCAGCTCTCGCCGGTGAGTGCGCTGATGTCGCCGGCGAGCGCGGAGGCGCTCTGGTCGTCGGGGCAGAGCACGACCGTGGGGCGGCCGTACTTCACCCTCAGCGCCGCGGCCAGATGGGCCCTGTGCACCGCCGAGAGGCCGGAAACAAGCGCGGGAAGCCGCCCGCTCTCGTCCGGGGAGGGGAGGGCGGCGGCGTCGGGCTCGGTCAATATTGATATGGCCAGTATATTGTCTCTCTTTTGCATAGCGCCTCAATTATACCAGCTTTTCCTGCCGAAAGCAATCGCATCGCGGCACTGACGTTTTGACGGTTTTGAACATTGAAAGGCCTTAAAGCTAATAATATATTATAGTAGACAACCGGGCCGGAATCGGTTATAATATTGTTCAAAGGTATGTCCTCGACTGAGGGCCTTTTTCTTTGAAGGGGAGGATGCCAATGGACTCTCTGGAGGAAATCTGGGGACAGATACTGAAGATAATCGCCAAGGACATCACGCCCACGGCATACAACACCTGGTTTGTCGACTGCACCGCCGTCGACCTCGCCGACCGCAGGCTGGTGCTGCACACGAGCTCGGAGTTCAAGCGCAGCATCATAATAAACCGCTTCGGCGACACTATACGCGCGGCTCTCTACGACCTCTTCTCCTGCGACTTTGAGCTCGAGGTGCTGGCCGGGGACGAGCTTCTGGAGTATGAAAAGGTCGAAAAGACCAACCGCTCCCCCTATCCGGAGATGGACGGCTACACCTTCGACCGCTTTATCGTCGGCCCCTCGAACAAGTTCGCCCACGCGGCGGCCATCGCTGTTGCCAACAACCCCGGCAAGATATATAACCCCCTCTTTATCTACGGCAACTCCGGCCTCGGCAAGACGCATCTGCTGCTGGCCATCGGCGAGAGGATACTCCACAACCACCCGGAGTTCAAGATAGCCTACCTCAAGGGCGACGACTTCACCAACGAGCTCATCCACGCCATCCAGACCGGCACGGGCGAGGAGTTCCGCCTCAAGTACCGCAACATGGACCTGCTGCTGATGGACGACATCCAGTTCATCGCCGGCAAGGTGAGCACGCAGGAGGAGTTTTTCCACACCTTCAACAGCATCTACGAGGCCGGGCACCAGATAGTCATGACCGCCGACCGCCCGCCCATAGAGATGTCCACGCTCGACGACCGCCTGCGCACGCGCATAGAGGGCGGGCTCATGGCCGACGTGCAGGCCCCGGACATAGAGACGCGCACCGCCATCATCATCAACAAGGCCGCGTCGCTGGGCCTGGTGCTGCCCAAGGAGGTAGTCGACTACATCGCCGAGAGCATCACCAGCAACGTGCGCCAGATAGACGGCGTCATAAAGCGCCTCACGGCCTACAAGGAGATAATGGACGACGAGATTAACGTCCCCACCGTCAAGCGCGCTATCAAGGACGTGATTCGCGTGGGCGCCTATATCCCCACGCCGGATATCATCATAGAGGAGACCGCGCGCTATTTCTGCCTGCAGCCTTCCGACCTGCGCGGCCAGCGCCGCAGCAAGAACACGGCCATGGCGCGCCAGGTGAGCATGTACCTCATGCGCAACCTCACCAATCTCTCCCTCGTCGACATCGGCAACCAGTACGAGGGCCGCAACCACTCCACCGTCCTCGCCTCGATACGCAAGGTCGAGGATATGCTCAAGAGCGACACGACCACCTCCGCCACCGTGCGCGACATCTCCGCCAACATCAACTCCCGCTCCTGAGTTTCAAACATGTAAGTGTCGATTGTCAGCAAGACAGCTGTTGAAAGCTGTGGGGAATTTTTCTGCCAGCTTCTGCCTGTCAGCTTCTGATGAAAACGGCGCCGCCTTTCCAACATCTCAAAACCGCGCGGCGGCGGGCTTTTTCCCGCTTTTCCACATTCGACAGCGCCTACTAATACTATTGCTGAAAAATAATCTTTCTATCTATCGAGAGCGCGCGAGCGCAAGGAGGACGAACAATGAAATTCACCTGCGAGAAGCACATACTCCAGTCCGCGGTCAACGCCGCGTCCAGGGCGGCCAGCGCCAGGAGCTCCATCCCCGCGCTGGAGGGCCTGCTTATACAGGCCGGCAGCGGCGTGCGCGTCACAGGCTATGACCTGCGCAAGGGCATCTACCAGAACATAGAGGCCGAGGTGGAGCAGCCGGGCAGCGCCGTCATAATGACCGCCAAGCTCTTCGCCGACATGATGCGCGTGCTCCCGGACGGCATGGTGACCGTCGAGGTCAGCGAAGACGGCAAGACCGGCGTCAAGTGCGGCATGAGCGAATACTCCTTCATGAGCCTGCCCGCCTCCTACTACCCGGAGCTTCCCGACGCCGACTACGCCGACGCCATCTCCCTCGAGCAGCAGAAGCTCGCCGAGATAGTCGACCAGACCATCTTCGCCGTCTCCACGAACGAGAGCCGCCCGGTCTATATGGGCAGCCTCTTCGAGGTTGAAAACGGCCGCATGACCGTCGTCTCCGTAGACGGCTACCGCCTGGCCCTGCGCCGCGAGGAGGTCTCCGGAAACAACGAGAGCGCCCGCTTCATCGTTCCCGGCAACGTGCTGCAGGACGTGGCGCGCCTGTGCTCCAAGAGCGACGATCCCGTGATGATAAACCTCGGCGCGAGGCACGTCTCCTTCTCCCTTGGCGACACGGTGGTCTTCTCCCGCCTTCTCGAGGGCGACTTCCTCAACTACCGCAAGACCATCCCCGAGAACTTCAGGTACAAGCTCGGCGTCGACCGCGGCGGGATGCTCTCCGCCACCGACCGCGTGAGCCTGGTCGTGGACGAGACGGTCAAGAGCCCCGTGCGCCTCACCTTCAGCGACGGCGTCATAGACTTCCGCTGCAGCACCGCCCTCGGCACCGCGCGCGACATCTGCGTCTGCTCCGGCTCCGGCGGCGACACGGAGATAGGCTTCAACGGCCGCTACCTGCGCGACGCGCTGCGCGCCGCCCCCGCCGACGAGCTCAGCGTCTGCATCAACACCGGCAGCGCCCCCTGCGTGATAGTGCCCGCCGACGGCAACGACAGCTTCGTCTACATGGTGCTGCCCGTGCGGCTGGCCAAGTAAAAATATGGACAGGATAGAGATTACGACCGAGTTTATAAAGCTCGACGCCTTTTTGAAGCTCTCCGGCCTGGCGGAGACGGGCGGCGAGGCTAAGCTGATGGTTGAGGACGGAGAAGTGCTCGTAAACGGCGAGACCTGCACCCAGCGCGGCAGGAAGCTGCGCCCCGGCGACAGGGTCAGCTGCGGCGGCGAGACGCTCGAGGTGGCCGGCGCATGATAGTGCGGCGCATCGCCCTCAACGGCTGGCGCAACTACGACTTCGAGGCCATCGACTTCTCGCCCGGCATCAACGTGATACGCGGGCGGAACGCCCAGGGCAAGACCAACCTGCTCGAGGCCGTCTATATGCTGGCCGCGGGCAGGAGCTTCCGCAGCCGCTTTGACCGCGAGCTCGTCGGCTTTGGCTATACCGCGGCGGAGATACTCGCCGACGTGGAGGCGCACGGCCGCGAACAGACCGTGAGGATAGTCCTCAGCCCCGGCCGGCGCAAGCAGATAACGGTCAACGGCGTCAAAAAGACGGCGGGAGAGCTGGCCGGCACCATCACCGCCGTGCTCTTCTGCCCGGAGGACCTCGCCATAGTGCGCGAGGGCGCCGCGGTGAGGCGCAGGCTGATGGACAGCGCCATAAGCCAGCTGCGGCCCGGCTACGCCGCGGCCCTCAGCGAGTATAACCGCATACTGGAGCAGAAGGGCGCCATACTGCGCGACTACCGCGAGAAGCCCTCCCTGCTCTATACGCTCGACGACTTCTCCGAGCGGCTCTGCCGCCTCTCGGCGCGGCTTATACGCTACCGCGCGTCCTTTGTCGAGCGCCTGGGCAAGAGCGCGGCGCCCATACACCGGGAGTTTTCCGGCAGCGCCGATTCGCTGGCGCTTTTCTACAAAACCGTCTCGACTGTGGAAAACTCCTTCGCCTCCGAGCGGGAGATATACTACGCCGTCTGCGAGCACCAGGAATCGCACCGTAAGGCCGAGCTCGAGAGCGGCCAGTGCCTCACCGGCGCTCACCGCGACGACATCGAGATAATGATAAACGGCCGCAGCGCGCGCACCTTCGCCTCCCAGGGGCAGAAGCGCACGGCGGCGCTCTCGATAAAGCTGGCCGAGCGGGAGATATACCTGCAGGAGACGGAGGAGTACCCGGTGCTGCTGCTCGACGACGTGCTCAGCGAGCTGGACGAGCGGCGGCAGGAGTTCGTCCTCAACCGCATCGGCGGCGGACAGACGCTGATAACCTGCTGCGAGGACGACGGGATAACCGAGCGCACCGGCGGCAGGGTCATAACCATAGACGGCGGAAAGGCGGTCAGGTGATGTACGTCAATATCGGCGGGGGCTATGCCGTGCGCGGCGAGGAGATAGTCGCCGTCTTCGACATGGATAACGCCACCTGGTCGCGCATAACCCGCGACGCCCTCGCCCTGGCGGAAAAGCGCGGCGAGGTCATCAACGCGGCGGAGGATCTGCCGCGCAGCTTTGTCCTCTGCGAGGAGGGCGGCAGGAAAAAGACTTATCTCTCCCAGCTGTCCAGCGCGGCCATCGCGCGGCGCAGGGGTTGAATACAGGTAAAGGAAGTAAGTGAATGTCCGATATCAACGAGAAGATAACACAGGAATACGACGCCAGTAAGATACAGGTGCTCGAGGGCCTGGAGGCCGTGCGCATGCGCCCCGGCATGTATATAGGCTCCACCAGCGCCAGCGGCCTGCACCACCTGGTCTATGAGATTGTGGACAACGCCATCGACGAGGCGCTCGCCGGCTACTGCGACCACATCGAGGTCACCATAGAGCCCGGCAACGTGATTTGCGTATCGGATAACGGCCGCGGCATACCCGTAGACATCCAGGAGCAGACCGGCAAGCCCGCGCTCGAGGTCGTCTACACCGTGCTCCACGCCGGCGGCAAGTTCGGCGGTGGCGGCTACAAGGTCTCCGGCGGCCTCCACGGCGTCGGCGCGAGCGTCGTCAACGCGCTCTCCGACTGGCTCGAGGTCAGCGTACACAAGAACGGGAAGATCTATCAGATGAAGTTCTCCCGCGGCGACATCACCCAGGGCATGACCGTCGTCGGCGAGACCGACCACACGGGCACCGTCGTGCGCTTCCACCCCGACCCGGAGATGTTCGACACCACCGAGTTCGACTACGACACGCTCCACACGAGGATGCGCGAGCAGGCCTTCCTCAACGCGGGCCTTCGCATCACCACCGAGGACAGGCGCGAGGGGCTCGAGCAGAAGGACACCATGCGCTACGCGGGCGGCATCCGCGAGTTCGTCACCTATATCAACCGCAACAAGAACGCCCTGCACGAGGACGTCATATACATGTCCGGCGAGCGGGAGGACTCCGAGTGCGAGATAGCCATGCAGTACAACGACGGCTATAACGAGATGCTCGTCTCCTTCGCCAACAATATCCACACGCCCGAGGGCGGCATGCACGAGACGGGCTTCAAGGCCGCGCTCACCCGCGTGCTCAACGCCTACGCGAGGAAAATAAACGCCCTCAAGGACGGCGAGAACCTCTCCGGCGAGGACTGCCGCGAGGGCCTGACCGCCGTCATCTCCGTCAAGCTCACGAACCCGCAGTTCGAGGGCCAGACCAAGGCCAAGCTGGGCAACAGCGACATGCGCACGCTGGTCGACAACGTCGTGAGCGACAAGCTCGAGCAGTTCCTCGAGGAGAACCCCTCCGTGGGCCGCGTGATAATCGAGAAGGCCCAGACCGCCAGCAAGGCCCGCGAGGCCGCCAAGCGCGCGAGGGAGAACGTCCGCAGGAAAAACGCGCTCGAGGGCTCCACCCTGCCCGGCAAGCTCTCCGACTGCAACGAGCGCGACCCGGCCCTCACCGAGCTCTACATCGTCGAGGGCGACAGCGCCGGCGGCAGCGCCAAGAACGGCCGCGACGCCAGGTTCCAGGCCATCCTCCCGCTCTGGGGCAAGATGCTCAACGTCGAGAAGGTGCGCGAGGAGAAGGTCTATAACAACGACAAGCTCAACCCCGTCATAACCGCCCTCGGCGCGGGACTCGGCGACGACTTCGACGTGAGCAAGCTCCGCTATCACAAGGTCATAATCATGGCCGATGCCGACGTCGACGGCAGCCACATACGCACGCTGCTGCTGACCTTCTTCTTCCGCTACATGCGCCCGCTGGTGGAAAACGGCTATGTCTACGCCGCCGTCCCGCCGCTCTACAAGCTCACGAGGGGCAAGACCTCCCGCGTCGCCTACACCGACCCCGAGCGCGACAAAATAAGCGCCGAGATGCGCGCCGGCAACCCCAACGCCAAGATAGACATCTCCCGCTTCAAGGGCCTCGGCGAGATGGACGCCCACGAGCTCTGGGAGACCACCATGAACCCCGAGACCCGCACCCTCAAGCGCATAGAGCTCGAAGACGCCGTCAAGGCCGACGAAATATTCACCATCCTCATGGGCGAAAAGGTCGAGCCCAGAAAGGAGTTCATAGAGCAAAACGCAAAGTACGTGGTGAATTTGGACGTTTGATGGGCGGAAATAGGAAGAAACAGAGGCTGAATGGCCTCAGCTACTCCGAAAATGGCGCTTACTTTATAACTATATGCTGCCAGCGCATGAGCTGCCTGCTGGGCGGAATCGTTGCTGACAGTTTGGACTTCCACCCAACCGTAGGGGGCGGCGTCCCCGACGCCCCTTGCGCTGGTTTCCGCGTGGAGCTTACCGGATGCGGCGAACTGGTGGACAGGAAGATAAAAGAGCTTAATGAGCTGTACAGCGGAGTAAATGTGGATCACTATGTAATCATGCCGAATCACATACATTTGTTGTTGTCCGTTGACGCGACGGAAGGGGCGTCGAGGACGCCGCCCCCTACGGTGGTCACTAATCCTAACAATCAGCGGTCGAACGACACTGTCCCGCGCTTTGTCTCGTATTTCAAGCGCAGCACGAACAGGGAGAGCGGTTTGAAGATTTGGCAGCGAGGCTATCACGACCACGTTGTACGTGACTCACGCGACTATCAAATCCGCTGGACCTATATCGACAACAACCCCGCCAGGTGGGCGGAGGACGAGTATTACGTTTAATCCCACTACAAATACACCAAAGGTGGTAACCTAATGGCAAAGGACTACAAACCCGAAGATATAATGTTCCCGGAGCAGAAGATTGTCTCTTCGGAAATCGTCAGCGAGATGAAGGCCAGCTTCATCGACTACGCTATGAGCGTCATTGTGGCGCGCGCGCTGCCGGATGTGCGCGACGGGCTCAAGCCCGTGCACCGGCGCATACTCTACGCCATGTACGAGGACGGGCTGACCTCGGACAAGCCCTTCAAGAAATCCGCGACCTGCGTCGGCGACGTGCTGGGCCGCTATCATCCCCACGGCGACGCCTCGGTTTACGACGCGCTGGTGCGTCTGGCGCAGGACTTCTCCATGCGCTATCCGCTGGTCGAGGGACACGGCAACTTCGGCTCCGTGGACGGCGACCCTCCGGCGGCCTACCGATACACCGAAGCCCGCATGGCGAAGCTCTCCGACGAGATGCTGCGCGACATAGAGAAGGACACCGTCGACTGGGACCCCAACTTCGACGAGAGCCGCCGCGAGCCCCGCGTGCTGCCCGCGCGCTTCCCCAACCTGCTCGTCAACGGCTCGAGCGGCATCGCCGTCGGCATGGCCACGAACATCCCGCCGCACAACCTCAAGGAGGTCATCAACGCCTGCATCTGCGTGCTGGATAACCCCGAGGCCACGCTCTCCGACCTCATGCAGCACGTCACCGGCCCCGACTTCCCCACAAAGGGCATCATCATGGGCCGCAGCGGCATCCGCGCCGCCTACGCCACCGGACGCGGCAAGGTGATACTGCGCGCGCGCACGGAGTTCGAGGAGTACGGCCATGACCGCATAAGGATAATTGTCACGGAGCTGCCCTATCAGGTCAACAAGCGCCAGCTCGTGGAGAACATGGCCGAGCAGGTGCGCGAAAAGCGCCTCGATGGCATCTCCGGCCTGCGCGACGAGAGCGACCGCAACGGTATGCGCATAGTCATAGAGCTCAAGCGCGACGCCAACCCACAGGTCGTGCTCAACCGCCTCTTTGCCCAGACGCAGCTCCAGACCAGCTTTTCCATCAACATGCTCGCGCTCGTGGACAACCAGCGCGCGCCCAAGATACTCAACCTGCGCCACATCATCGACGAGTACCTCAGCTTCCAGGAGGAGCTGCTTGTGCGCCGCACGAGGTTCGACCTCAAGAAGGCTCAGGAGCGGGCGCACCTCCTCGAGGGCCTGCTCATAGCCCAGGACAACATCGACGAGGTCATCAGGATAATCCGCGAGAGCTATGACGACGCGAAGGAAAACCTCATGCGCCGCTTCGGCCTCGACGAGGTACAGGCCCAGGCCATACTCGACATGCGCCTCAAGGCCCTGCAGGGGCTCGACCGCGAGAAGCTGCAGAAGGAGTACGACGAGCTCGAGGCGCGCATAGCCTATTACCTCGGGCTGCTGGCCGACCCCGAGAAGATAAAGGGCGTGCTCAAGGAGGAGCTCACCGCGCTGCGCGACAAGTACGGCGACGCGCGCAAGACCGAGATACAGGACGTCGAGGACGAGATAGACATCGAAGACCTCATAGAGGAGGAGAAGTGCGTCTTCACGCTCACCCACTCCGGCTATATCAAGCGCCTCGCCGCCAGCGAGTACCGCGCTCAGGGCCGCGGCGGCCGCGGCGTAAAGGGCATGGCCACGCGCGAGGAGGACTATGTGGAGACCGTCTTCACCGCCTCGACGCATGACAACATCCTCTTCTTCACCAGCTTTGGCCGGGCCTATCAGCGCAAGGGCTATCAGATACCCGAGGCCGGCCGCGCGGCGAGGGGCACGAACATAGTCAACATCCTGCCCACCGACCCGGGCGAGCGCGTGGTCTGTATGCTGCACGAGCGCGAGGGGGCCAAGTACCTCTTCCTCTCCACCCGCAACGGCACGGTCAAGCGCATGAGCCTGGAGGCCATCCGCAACATCCGCCGCAACGGCATCCGCGCGCTCAACATCGACGAGGGTGACGAGCTCATCTCCGCCTGCCTCACGGACGGCAGGCGCAACATCCTGCTCGCGACGCGCGACGGCTACGCGATATGCTTCGACGAGAACGACGCCCGGCCCATGGGCCGCGACGCCGTGGGCGTGCGCGGCATAAAGCTGCGCGAGGGCGACCGCGTCGTGGGCGCGCTGCCCGCCATCGAGGGCGCGCAGCTGCTGAGCATCACCGAAAACGGCTACGGTAAGCGCACCGCCGTGAGCGAATACCTGCGCGGCGGCGACGAGGCCGGCCCGCAGAAGCGCGGCGGCATGGGCCTCAAGAGCTACAACGTCACGGACAAGACCGGCTATGTCGCCAACGTGCGCATGGTCAAGGGCGAGGAGGACGTGCTCATTGTCACCGACGACGGCACGATAATCCGCACCAACGTCTCCGGCGTCTCCGTGCTGGGCCGCGCCACCCAGGGCGTGCGCATCATGCGCCCCAACGAGGGGGCCAAGGTCATCTCCGCCGCTCTCACCGAGCCGGAGGACGAGGACGAGCCGGAGGCCGAAGCGTCCACAGAGGCCGCGGAAAATGTCGAAAACCCCGCCGCGTCGCCCGGGGAGGCCGAATGAAGGAAGTCACCATCTACACCGACGGGGCCTGCTCGGGAAACCCGGGCCCCGGAGGCTGGGCGGCAATACTGACCTATAACGGCCATGAGAAGGAGCTCTCCGGCGGCGAGGCGGCCACCACCAACAACCGCATGGAGCTCTCCGGCGTCATTGCCGCGCTCTCCGCGCTCAACGAGCGCTGCGCCGTCACGCTCTACACCGACTCGCAGTACATAGAGCGAGCGATAAACGAGCATTGGCTCGAGTCCTGGAAAAAGCGCGGCTGGCGGCGCAAGGACGGCCCCGTCAAGAACCTCGAGCTCTGGCAGGAGCTGGACCGCCTGCTGAAGACGCAGGACGTCACCGTCCGCTGGGTCAAGGGCCACGCCGACAACGAGTATAACAACCGCTGCGACGCGCTCGCCGTCAGGCGGCGGGACGAGTACGCTTCCGGAGGCGGAAAGTGAAAGCAAGGAAAAGAAAGAGCGACCTCGGCGAGTTCTTCGCCTTTTTCAAGCCGCACATGGGGCTGTTCCTCATGGACATGGCCTGCGCGGCGCTGGCCTCGGTCATTGACCTGGTCTTCCCCTACGTCTCGCGCATGAGCATGACGACGCTCCTGCCCGAGCGACTGTTTTCGACATTTTTCGCGGTCATGGGCATCATGATAGCGGCCTATGTCCTCAAGGGCGTGTGCTACTACTTCATCACCGTCCTCGGCCACCGCATGGGCGTCTACGTCGAGGCGGACATGCGCCGCGCGGCCTTCAACCACATACAGAAGCTCAGCTTCAGCTTCTTCGACC
>CALWYR010000105.1 GCA_944385805.1 uncultured Oscillospiraceae bacterium | reverse complement strand
TCGTGCGCTTGACGCCGACGAGGCCGGCGGCGAGGCGGCCCTCCTCCGCCTTGGAGAGCTTTATCCCGCGCTCCTCCGTGTACTTGAGGACGTAGCCGTAGGCCGTCTTTTCGGCCAGCGTGCCTATGGTGCCCGCGCGAAAGACGTGGTCGGAGCCGAAAAGCTCCTCGGTGTACTTATGCGCCTTGGCCTGATACTCGCCGGAGAAGTTGAGGTCTATATCCGGCACCTTGTCGCCGCCGAAGCCGAGGAAGGTCTCGAAGGGTATGTCGAAGCCCTCCTTGCGCAGCTTCGCGCCGCAGACGGGGCAGTTTTTGTCGGGCATGTCCGCGCCGCAGCCGTAGTCCTTGCCGGACTCAAAATCCGTGTAGTGGCAGCTGGGGCAGACGTAGTGCGCGGGCAGGCTGTTGACCTCGGTGATCCCGGACATATATGCGACGAGGCTGGAGCCCACGCTGCCGCGGCTGCCGACGAGGTAGCCGTGGGCGTTAGAGTCCGCGACCAGCTTCTGGGCTGACATGTATATGACGTCGTAGTGGCGCGAGAGGATGTCGTGCAGCTCCGTCTCCACGCGCTCGGTGACGATGGCGGGCGGGTTGTCGCCGTATATCTCGTGCATGCGTCCGTAGACCAGGTCCTTAAGCTGGCCGTCGGAGTTTTCAATCTTGGGCGGGAAGAGCCCGTCCGGCAAAAGCTGTATCTCCTCGCACATGTCGGCGATGGCGTTGGTGTTGGTCACCACCGCCTCATAGGCCGTCTCTTTGCCGAGGTAGGCGAACTCCTCGAGCATCTCCGCCGTGGTGCGGAAGTAGAGCGGGTTGGGCCGGTCGGCGTCGGAAAACTTCTTCGCCGCCAGCAGTATGCGGCGGTAGATCTCGTCGCGCGGGTCGAGGAAGTGCACGTCGCCGGTGGCGACGACGGGCTTATTCAGCTCGCGCGCCAGCTTGACCACGCGGCGGTTGAGCTCGCGCAGGCCCTCCTCGTCGCGCACGCTGCCGTTCTCGACCAGGAAGCGGTTGTTGGCCAGCGGCATAACCTCAAAGTAGTCGTAGAAGTCAGCCAGCTGCTTGAGCTCGCGCGCCTGGGTGCCGCGCAGTATGGCGTCGAATACCTCGCCCGCCTCGCAGGCGGAGCCTATGAGCAGGCCCTCGCGGTGCTGCATGAGCAGGCTCTTGGGTATTATAGGGTTGCGCTGGTAGTGCTTAAGGTAGCTCGCGGAGATGAGCTTGTAGAGGTTCTTGAGCCCGGCCTTATTGCGCACCAGCAGGGAGATGTGCCGCACCTTGCTCCTGCCGGTGCCGGAGAGGCGGCTCATGATCTCGTTGACGTCGCTGAGCTTCTCCGCGCCCTGGTTATGAAGCATGGGGATGAACTTCTCCATCATGCGCGCGACGACCTCCGCGTCGTCGAAGGCGCGGTGGTGGTTGAACTCGGGCAGGCCCAGGTGCTTTGACACTATGTCCAGCTTGTGGCGCCTGAGCTCGGGCAGCAGGCGCTGGGCGAGGATCAGCGTGTCGACCACGACGGGCTTGAACTCGATTCCGTGGCGCGCGCAGGCGGCGGCCATGAAGCCGGTGTCGAAGGAGGCGTTGTGCGCTATTATCGGCCTGCCGCCGCAGAAATCGAGGAAGGCGCGCATGGCCTCGGCCTCCCCGGGCGCGCCGGCGACGTCGCTGTCCCTGATGCCGGTGAGCTCGGTGATGTTGGCGGGGATGTGCATCTCCGGGTCGACGAAGGTGGAGAAGGTCTCCAGCACCTTGCCGCCGGAAAAGCGCACCGCGCCAATCTCAGTGAGCCTGTCCGCGGCGGCGGAGAGGCCCGTGGTCTCCACGTCGAAGGCTATGAACTCGGCGTCCAGCGGCAGCTCGCTCTCACCGCGCACGGCGGAGCCCGTGTCCACGTCGTTGACGAAGTAGCCCTCGAGGCCGTAGATAATCTTGACTCCGTACTTCTTCCCGGCCTTGCTCATCTCGGGGTAGGACTGCGCCGTTCCGTGGTCGGTGACGGCGACGGCCTTCATTCCCCAGGCGGCGGCGCGCTCGACCACCTTGGCCGGGTCGGGCAGGGCGTCCAGCGTGGAGTAGCGCGTGTGCAGGTGCAGCTCCACGCGCCTGTCGCCCTCGCAGGTCTCGGGCCGCTGCTCCATGGTGCCGAGGGCGATGGTCTGCGGATCTATCACCATGTCGTTATAGAACTTGTCGAAGTCCACGCGGCCGCGCACTATAACGCACATGCCGGGCTTTATCTTCCCGGCTATGGACGCGTCCTCGCCGCGGGCGATGAACTTGTTGACGCGCACGGAGCCTGTGTAGTCCGTCATGTCGAAGCTCAGGACGGTGGCGCCGCGCTTTTGTATCTCGCGGTTATTGACGGCGAAGATTTCGCCTTTGACCGTGACAAAGCCGCTGTCGAGCGTGACGGCGCTCATGTCGACGGGCTCGTCCGACTTGCGCAGGGGCTTGCCGTAGAGCAGCTTGCCGTCCTTGGGCGCGGCCTTCTGCTGCTGCGGGGCAATCTTCGGGCTCTCTGCGTTGAGGGTGACGCGCAGCAGGCCGTACTGAGCGCGCAGCGAGCTCTCTATGGCCCCGATTTCAGCCGGCGCGATGGTAGAGGCAAAGCGCGCCTCTATCGTCATGCTGCGCTCGTCCTCGTCGACGACGACGCTCTCTACCTCGGCCCTATCCAGCCCGCCGGCGCTCTCGCGCAGGGGTTCGCAGCCGGGGAATATCTTGAGAAACGGTACGCTCACCGGCCCACCTCGCTCTCTATCAGCTCCATAAGGGCGTCGCAGAGCCCCTCCTCGGGCACCCTGCGCACTATCTCGCCCTTCTTGAAAAGCAGCCCGCAGCCCCTGCCGCCCGCGACGCCGTAGTCGGCCTCGCGCGCCTCGCCGGGCCCGTTGACGACGCAGCCCATGACGGCGACGGTGATGTCGGCCTTCACATTCCTCAGCCTCTCCTCCACCTCGTGGGCGAGGGAGATGAGGTCTATCTCCGTGCGGCCGCAGGTGGGGCAGCTCACAAGGCGCACGCCGTCTTTCCTGAGGCCCGCGGCCTTGAGGATGGCTATGCCGGCGCGCGCCTCCTCCACGGGGTCGGCGGTAAGGGAGACGCGGATGGTGTCGCCCAGGCCCTCCATAAGCAGCGTCCCGATGCCGACGGCGGAGCGCACGACGCCGTTGTAGGCCGTGCCCGTCTCAGTGACGCCCAGGTGCAGCGGATATGGGAAGGTCTCCGCCGCGAGGCGGTAGGCCGCGACGGTCAGAGGCACGCTGCTGCTCTTGAGCGAGAGGCAGATGTCGTCAAAGCCGCAGTCGTTCAAAAGCCTTATGTGCCCCGCCGCGCTCTCTACTATGGCCTCGGCGGTCGGGTGGCCGTATTTCTCCAGCAGCGGCTTTTCGAGGCTTCCGCCGTTGACGCCGATGCGGATGGGTATCCCGCGCCCGGCGCAGGCCCTGGCCACGGCGGCGACATGCTCCGCCCCGCCGATGTTGCCGGGGTTTATGCGTATCTTGTCTATGCCGCGCTCGGCGCACTCCAGCGCCAGGCGGTAGTCAAAGTGTATGTCCGCCACCAGCGGCAGGTCGGGCAGGGCCTCCTTGATGTCGGAGACGGCGCGCGCGGACTCCATGTCCGGCACGGCCAGGCGCACTATGTCGCAGCCGGCGGCGCGCAGGCGGCGCAGCTGCTCCGTCACGCGCGGCAGGTCCCAGGTGTGGACATTGCACATCGACTGCACGGAAACGGCAGCGCCCCCGCCGATGGGGACGCCGCCAACCATTATCCTCTTTGTCTTTTCTCTCGTAATCATCTTATCAGCCTCGATATGTCGTTGAACATCACCACAGCCATAAAGCCGAGCATCACCACCATGCCCGCCGCGTGGACGTAGCCCTCGTAGCGCGCGGGGATGCTGCGCCGGGAGACAAGGTGTATCAGGGCGTTGAGCAGCACGAAGAACACACGTCCGCCGTCCAGCGCCGGGATGGGCAGCATGTTCATGACCGCGAGGTTGACGGCGATGAAGGCCACCAGATACCCCACGTCGATGAGGGCCACGCGCATGCCGGACTGCTCAGCGCTCTCGCTGCCTATGTCGTTTATCATGTCGACGATGCCCACCACGCCGGCCATGTCGTCCAGGCCAAGCAGGCCGCTGACGAGGTCGCTGAGGGCCAGCCAGACCTGGCGCACGAAGTCTATAGCCGTGTACCAGGTGTATTTGAGCACGTTCCCAAACGTAGCGGGGGCGATTTCGTTTGTAAAGCCGTAGCCGGTAGTGCCGTCGGCCTGCTCATAGGGCACGAAGCGGAAGTCTTTGAGCTCCACCTTCTCGCCCTCGCGCAGCACGACTATATCGTGCTCCTCGCCGGCGCTGCGCGAGAGATAGAGGCTGATGTTGCCGCTATAATAGGTGCGGTGGCCGTCGACGGAGTAAATCTCGTCGCCGACCTGCAGCCCGCCGGCGCCCTCGTAGGGGCAGCCCTCCTCGAAGCCGCTTATCACGGTGGAGTTGAAGCCCTGGGCCGCGGAGAAGATGGCCAGCAGCAGCGCGAGGCCGAGCAGGAAATTCATAAAGCTGCCCGCGCAGAGGATGATAAAGCGCTTCCAGGCCGGCTGCCTGACGAAGCAGCGGGGATCCTCCGTCTCCTCGTCCTCGCCCTCCATGGCGCAGTAGCCGCCTATGGGCAGGCAGCGCAGGGCGTAGAGCGTCTCGCCCTTCTGCCTCTTCCAGAGGGCCGGGCCCATGCCGATGGAGAACTCGTTGACCTTGACGCCAAGGCCCTTGGCGGCGATGAAGTGGCCGAACTCGTGTATGCCTATCAGCACGCCGAAGGCGAGTATGGCTATGACTATGAACATCAGGAATAACGCTCCTTAAAGAGAGTGCGCGCCTCGCCGTCCGAGGCTATTATCTCCTCGAGCGTGGGCTCCGCAATGAAGCCTATGCGCCCGAGCACCCAGACAACACTCTCGTAGATTTCATTATACCCCAGTTTCCCCTTCAGAAACGCCCCGACCGCGGCCTCGTTCGCCGCCGACATGACGGCGGGCGCGTTGCCGCCTCGGCGCGCGCAGTCCATGGCCAGCGCGAGGCAGGGTATCTTCTCGAGATCCGGCCTCATGAAGCGCAGCCCGCTCATGGCCGTGAGGTCCAGCCGCTCGCTCGCGCTCGCCCTGCGTTCGGGATAAGTGAGCGCGTACTGTATGGGCAGGGCCATGTCCGGCACGCCGAGCTGGGCTATGACCGTCCCGTCCACAAGCTCGACCGCGCTGTGGACGACGCTCTCGGGGTGAATAAGCACTTCTATATCGTCCGGAGTAACGCCGAAGAGGTGCATGGCCTCGATGAACTCAAGGCCCTTGTTCATCATCGTCGCGCTGTCCACGCTAATCTTCGCGCCCATGGACCAGTTAGGGTGCTTTACCGCCTGATCGGGCGTGACGGAGGCCGTCTGCTCGCGCGTCCAGCCGCGGAAGGGCCCGCCGGAGCCGGTGAGGAGGATTTTTTTGAGCTCTCCCCTCCTGCCCGCGAGGCACTGGAAGATGGCGCTGTGCTCGCTGTCCACGGGCACTATCTCCGCGCCGTGCTCGCGCGCCGCGCGCATGACTATGCCGCCCGCGCAGACGAGCGTCTCCTTGTTAGCGAGGGCGATGCGCCGGGCCGTGCCGATGGCGTCGAGCGTGGGCCGGAGGCCCACAGCGCCGGAGACGGCGGTGACGACGCAGTCCGCGCCCGGCCAGGCCGCGGCTATGCGCAGCCCCTCCTCCCCCGGCGGGCCGACGGTGACGTCCCTGCCCGCGAGGGCCTCGCGCAGCTGCCGGTTGGCCTCGGGGTCGGCGGCGGAGACGTATTCGGGCGCGAAGGTCTCGGCCTGCTTTAAGAGCAGCTCCACGTTCCTGTTCGCGGCGAGGGCGGGCACGCGGATGCCCAGCCGCTCGCAGACGGCGGCGCTCTGGCGCCCAATCGAGCCGGTGGAGCCGAGTATGACAGTGGAATTGACCATGGTATGCCTCTTTCAGGCCAGTACGGCCGTCAGTATCAGGTAATATGCGGGCGATACGAAGAGCACGCTGTCAAAGCGGTCGAGCACCCCGCCGTGCCCGGGAAATATAGCGCCGTAGTCCTTGATGCCGAACTCGCGCTTTATGACGGAGAAGCTCAGGTCGCCTATCTGGCCCAGGGCGCTGCCCACGAGGCCGAGGACGATGACCATCGCCCAGCCTATGTCCATGCTTATCGCAGCGTTTACGGCGAGGTGCCAGACGGCCATGCCCAGCACGCTGCCTATGAAGCCGCCAACGGAGCCCTCCACGGTCTTGTTGGGGCTCACGTAGGGGCAGAGCTTGTGCTTTCCCAGCGCGCGGCCGGCGAAGAAGGCGCCAGTATCGGACATGAAGGCGCCCACCAGCGGCGTTATCGCCAGAGCTGGGGAAGCGTAGCGCAGCAGGGCAAGGCTGGCGAAGCCCGCCGGCAGCAGCGTGGCGGAGATGACGCCCGCCGCGAGGGTGGCGAAGCCGAGCTGCCTTTCGCGTCCATGCGTGACGATGGCTGTTATGAAGGCGTAGAGCACGATAGCGAAGACGCCGATGAGCAGCCAGAGCGGCGCGACGCCGAGCTCCCGGGTGCCGAGCGCGCCGGTCATGGCCGCGGCCAGCACCGGCATGGCGGGCAGCAGCTCCCACTGCTCGTCGCCCACGGCGTGCATGAGCTCATAGCTCGCCACCGCGGCAAGCAATGCGCACATGGCGCTCGTCGCCCACTCCGGGGCGGCAAAGAGTATCAAAAGCAGCAGCGGTATGCCCACCGCCGCCACAATCAGGCGCTTTTTCATCACTTTATACCCCCATAGCGGCGGTCGCGGCGCCGGTACTCCGCAATGGCCGAGTCTATGTCCGCGCTGGTGAAGTCCGGCCAGAGCACGTCGGTGAAAATGAGCTCGGAGTAGGCGCTCTCCCACATGAGGAAGTTCGAGAGCCGCATCTCCCCTCCCGGACGGATTATGAGGTCGGGGTCGGGTATGCCGGCGGAGAACATATAGCCCGAGAAGCTCTCCTCCGTGAGCGTGGACGCGCGCCCGGCCTTGTAGTCCTCGGCGAAGCGCAGGGCGGCCCTGACTATCTCGTCGCGCCCGCCGTAGTTGAGGCAGACGTTGGCCTGGAAGCCGGAGTAGTGCGTGGAGATGTCCGCGGTCTCCGCTATGAGGCTGCGCAGGCTCTCCGGAAGTATGCTGGGGTCGCCGAGGATCTTGAGCCGGCTGTGGTCGCGCTCCATGGTGTCCACCGCCTCGCGCAGGTACTTGCCCAGCAGGCCCATGATGGCCTCGACCTCCTCGCGCGGGCGCTTCCAGTTCTCGGTGGAGAAGGCGTAGACCGTGAGGTAGTCTATCCCTATATCCCTGCAGTAGGTGGCGATACGGCGGAAGGTCTCCGCCCCCGCGGCGTGGCCGGCAGTGCGCGGCAGGCCGCGCCTTTTTGCCCAGCGGCCGTTGCCGTCGAGTATTATCGCAATATGGCGGGGGAGGTTATCAGCCCCCTCCCCCGCCGTCTTCTCAGTCTTAAAGAGAGCCATCAGATTTCAAAGAGCTCCTTTTCCTTCTTCTCGGCTATCTTGTCAATCTCCTTCGTCCAGTCGTCGGTCAGCTTCTGCAGATCCTTCTCGGCTATCTTCATGTCGTCCTCGGTGATCTCGCTGGCCTTCTTCTGGGCCTTGAACTTGTCCATCGCGTCGCGGCGGATGTTGCGCACGGCGACCTTGGCCTCCTCGGCGTATTTCTTCACCTGCTTGGCGAGTTCGCGGCGGCGCTCCTCGGTGAGCTGGGGGAAGACGAGGCGTATCGAGATGCCGTCGTTCTGCGGGTTGATGCCGAGGTCGCTGGCGAGGATGGCCTTTTCAATGCCCTTGAGGGTGCTCTTGTCCCAGGGCTGGATAAGCAGGCTGCGCGGGTCGGGCGTGGAGATGTTCGCCAGCTGCTGTATCGGCGTGGGCGTGCCGTAGTAGTCGACGGTGATCTGGTCGAGGACGGCGGCGTTGGCCCTGCCCGCGCGGACGGCGGCCAGGTTGGCGCTGAGGTTCTCGCTGGTCTTCTTCATTTTGCTCTCAAATTCTTCGTATCCGGTGGCCATGTTCATTCCTCCTGCTTATTTTGTGACTACCGTGCCGACCTTTTCGCCCAGCACGGCGCGAACGATATTCTCGGGGTCCTTGAGCTCGAACACAATTACGGGGATGGAGTTATCCATCGAAAGGCTCGTAGCCGTCGTGTCCATGACGGCCAGGTGCTGCGCGAGCACCTCGTCGTAGGTGATGGCGTCGTACTTGACGGCGTCGTGGTCCACGCGCGGGTCGGCGCTGTAGACACCGTCGATGTTCTTGGCCAGCAGTATGGCGTCGGCCTCTATCTCCGCGGCGCGCAGTACGGCGGCGGTGTCCGTGGAGAAGTAGGGGTTGCCGGTGCCGCCGCCGAAGAGCACCACGCGGCCCTTGGAGAGGTGGCGCATGGCCCTCAGGCGGATGTAGGGCTCGGCAATCGCGCGCATCTCTATCGCGGTCTGCACGCGCACGTCGATGCCGTGCTGCTCCATGACGTCAGCCATGGCCAGGCAGTTCATCACCGTGGCCAGCATGCCCATATGGTCGGCGCGCGTGCGCTCAATCTTGCCGGAGCCGTCCTTGACGCCGCGCCAGAAATTGCCGCCGCCGATGACGATGCCGACCTCGACGCCGAGGGCGAGGCAGCGCTTGACGGCCTCGCAGACGGAGCCGATAACGGCGAAGTCGAGCCCACTCTTCTTCTCGCCGGCCAGGGCCTCGCCGCTTATCTTGATGAGCACGCGCTTATATACAGGTTTTTTCTCTTCCATGCTATCCCCTCCGGAGCTTTCTCTGCACCGAATTGTAATATACACGCGCGGCGAAAGAAAGCCGTAAAATGTAAACTTTTGCGCAGTTGTTATTATAGCAAACTTCGCGCCGCTTGTAAATGACAACATCCGCGCCGCGGCGGGTGTATGCTTGTTTGCGTGGACACGATATACGCTGACAGCCTGCTGGCTCTCAATCTGACGGCCGACTACCTGCTGCTGCTCGCCGCGGGCAGGGTCTCGGGCGCCGTGCTGCGCCGCGGCCGCATACTGCTCGCCGCGCTGCTGGGCGCGCTCTACGCCCTCGCCGCCGTGCTGCCTCAGTGCGGCTTCCTCACGCGCCCGGCGGCCAAAATCGCGCTCGGCGTGGGCATGGCGCTCATTGCCTCCGGGGCCGAGCGGCGCTTCTGGCGCTGCTGCGCCGCCTTCTTCGCGCTCAGCGCGCTCTTCGGCGGCGCCGGGTGGGCCGCCGCCCTGCTCGCGGGCAGCGGCGCGCCGGCGGGGCTATATGTCCCCGTCAGCTGGCGCGCGCTGATACTGAGCTTCGGCCTGTGCTACACGGCGGTGACGCTCTTCCTGCGCCGCGCGGCCCCGAAGTCGCGGCGGCGCGAGCTGAGGCTTACGGTCACGCTCTGCGGCCGCAGCGCCGCTCTGCGCGCGCTGGTGGA
The DNA here is from genome assembly GCA_944385805.1 of uncultured Oscillospiraceae bacterium. Classification (GTDB taxonomy): domain Bacteria; phylum Bacillota; class Clostridia; order Oscillospirales; family Oscillospiraceae; genus Scatomorpha. The sequence continues at coordinate 2,063 of CALWYR010000105.1, read as the reverse complement.
CACCGGCAACTCCCTCGCCGACCCCGTCTCCGGACGCGCGGCGGCGGTCTGCGACGTATCGGCGCTCGCGCCGCTGCTTGGCGGGTACATAGACGCGCGCGACGGCCCGGCGGCGGCCGAGGCCCTCTCGCGCAGGCCGGGCCTCGCCGGGCGCGTTACGCTGCTGCCCTACAGCGCCGTGGGCTCCCACGGGCTGCTGGCGGCTGTGAGGCCGGAGGAGGCGCTGGCGGACGGAGAGCCGCGCGAGCTGCTGCTGGCCCTCTCGCCGGAGAGGCTCGCCGGCGGCTATGACGCCATAGTTCCCGAGGAGATATGAAAGGAGGCAACGCTTTGATTTTATCCGTAAAGCACCTGAAAGACCTGCTGGAGCGTATTTTCTGGTCCGAGCCGCTGCACTACATAGGCGGCAGCGACACGCTCCCGCCTCCCCTGCCCCGCGGCGAGGAGGCCGAGACCATCGCCGCGCTCGACAGCGGGGACGACGGCGCGCGCTCAAAGCTCATAGAGCACAACCTGCGCCTCGTCGTCTACATAGCCCGGCGCTTTGAAAACACCGCCGTCAACATCGAGGACCTTATCTCCATAGGCACAATCGGCCTCATCAAGGCTGTCAACACCTTCAAGAGCGCCAAGTCCATCAAGCTCGCCACCTACGCCTCGCGCTGCATCGAAAACGAGATACTCATGTACCTGCGCAAGAACAGCGCCTCCCGCTCCGACGTGAGCATAGACGAGCCGCTCAACACCGACTACGACGGAAACGAGCTGCTGCTCAGCGACATCCTCGGCACCGACGCCGACGAGGTCGTGCGCCCGCTCGAGGACGACGCCGACCGCGAGATGCTCATGCAGGCCATCTCCGCCCTCTCAGAGCGCGAGAAAAACATCATACTCCTGCGCTACGGCTTTGTCGGCGGCACGGAATACACGCAAAAGGAGGTCGCCGGCCTGCTGGGCATATCGCAGAGCTACATATCCCGCCTGGAAAAGCGCATCCTCAGCCGCCTGCGCGGCGAGCTGCTGCGCCTCACCAGCGCCTGAATTCAGAAGCGGCCGGAAACTTCCGGCCGCTTCCTTTTTGGATATCCGCTACACAAGGAGGAGTATAGCCAGTATTGCCGCGCCCGCCAGCACGGCGGCGGCGCAAACAGCCTGCCAGGGCTTCACGCGGCGGCGGCGCGGCGCCGGCAGGGACTGCGCCGCGGCGTCCAGGGCCTCGCGCAGCAACTCGTCGGGACCCACCTCCCGCGCGGCCTCCGGACGCAGGACGAAGATGGCCTGCTCATAAACGCTGTCCGCGCTGCTCGGCACTATTATCACCCGGCGGGCCGTGCCGCGCACGAGGCAGCGCCGGTTTAGCCTGGGCGCGCTCATGCGCGCTCGTCCACGCGCACGGCGAGGACCGTCATGTCGTCGCGCCCGTCCTCCAGCTCGGCCGCGCGCCGCAGCACGCGCCGGGCCAGGGCCTTCATGTCCAGGCAGTCGCTCTCGGCGAGCATTTCGCGTATCCAGCCGTCGTCGCCGCCGGAGGCCACGCCGTCGGAGGCTATCAGCGCCACGCTGCCGGGCTTGAGGCTCATGCGCACCAGGTCGGGCGGCGTGCCCTCTCCGGGCGAGAGGCCCGCGGCGAGGCTCTCGCAGTCTATGCGCCGCACTCCGCGCGAGCTGCGCACGTAGCTCGGGGCCGCGCCGTACTTGTAGAAGTCGGCCTCCCCGGTGAAGAGATCGACGCACATGAGGTCGACGGTGGCGAAGCCCCACTCGTCGGCGTTGCGCAGCAGCAGGGCGCTGTTGAGTATCTTCATCGCCACCGCCGGGTCCACCCCGCTGCGAAGGAAGCGCTCGAGTATGCCCACGGCCTCCACGCTCTCGTGGGCGGCGTCCTCGCCCGTGCCCATGCCGTCTGAGAGCAGCACGCAGAGCACCCCGGCGTCTGTCTTGAAATATGTGCCGCGGTCGCCGGAAACGCTCTCGCCGGGCTTTTTCATCGCCGCTATGCCGACGCTGGCGCAGAGCGGCTCGGCCTCCAGCAGCGTCAGACGGCCCTGCGCGCCGTCGTTGGG